>JAAZGI010000365.1 GCA_012511315.1 Clostridium sp. | reverse complement strand
TGCCTTTTCAGGCGGTATGCTTGCCGTCATCGGCTTATTACTGATTAACCTATTAAACGGACGAGAAAATCTTCATCTGGATCTAAGTCCCCTGTTCGTCGCTCTCTTCGCTGTGAGCTTTGCTGTTTTAAGTGGCGTCGTCTGGGAAATTTATGAATTCACTGCTGATGGACTCCTTGGCACCAACATGCAAAAATTTATGAGGTATGGTGGGGAAGTCCTGGTAGGTCGAGACGCTTTATTAGATACCATGTATGATCTGATTATTGACTTGGTTTCAGCTGCACTCGTGGGGGTTTTCGGTTACTTTAGTTTAAAAGCCGAAAGCAATCTGATGGTGGATACAGACGATCAAGAACCCATTGAAAAAGTGGAGACACTATAATTCTTTCCTAAATGCTCTTAAATCACTTTAAATCACCCAAAAATACCTTAAGTGCATTCTTTTACCATTAAATTGTGCTACTGCACCAAATAATAGACTGACTAACCCTTGAATTCAGCCTTTAAATAGGCTAATATCATTAAGATAACTTTAAACGAGTCCCGTGAGACTGAAAAGTTGCGACAGGGTGCACCCTACCATAAATTTACCCATGATGTCCTCTTTTCAGCAGTGCTGCCGGAAAGAGGATTTTTTGAACGAAATATCCTCATCAGACATTTACTTTAAAATAAGGAGTACACAATTATGCAGAAAGATGTAATCGTCGCTTTAGATTTTCAAAGCAAACAAGAAGTCGTTGAATTTTTAAAAGACTTTCCCAATCCAATCTACACCAAAGTAGGAATGGAGCTATTCTACAAAGAAGGCCCTGAGGTGGTTCGCTATTTGAAAAACCAAGGACATAAAGTCTTTCTGGATTTGAAATTCCACGATATTCCTAACACCGTAGCTGGAGCAGTTCGATCGGTTGCTTCTCTAGATGTGGATATGATGAACGTCCAAGCAGCCGGTGGTATTAAAATGATGGAAGCAGGCTTAGCGGAGTTAAATAAGCAGAAAAAAGATGCTTTATTAATCTCTATCACTATGCTCACCTCAACCTCCAGTGAGTCCTTGAAAAATGAGTTGCTCATTGACCATGCCTTGGATGATACGGTTCTCCATTATGCTAATAACACCCGCAAGGCAGGCCTTCATGGCGTCGTTTGCTCAGCCTTAGAAGTCCCCTTAATTAAAAGTCATTTGGGTGCTGATTTTATTACAGTTACACCTGGCATTCGTCCAAAAGATGCCGCCAAAGGAGATCAAGTTCGTGTGGTAACTCCCAAAGAAGCTCGTGCACTCGGTTCAGATTACATTGTCGTGGGTCGGCCCATCACGAAAGCTGATAATCCCTATGAAGCGTATACTGCCATTCGCAACGATTTCCTCGGACTGGAGAATAAATAATGAAAGAAATTGCAGAAATTCTGTTAAAAATAGAAGCGGTATCCCTGTCACCAAAGGCTCCCTTCACTTGGGCCTCAGGAATTAAGTCGCCCATTTATTGCGATAACCGCTTAATCCTGTCCTATCCAAAAGAGCGTAAAATCGTGGAAGAAGCTTTAACCAAAACTATTGAAACTCAATTTCCCGAAGCTGAAATGATCATGGGAACCGCCACTGCTGGCATCCCCCATGCAGCCATTGCAGCGTGGCTTTTGGACCTACCCATGGGCTTTGTACGCGGTAAGGCGAAAGATCATGGCAAACAAAATGCCATCGAAGGAAAGATTAAGCAGGGCATGAAGGTAGTAGTGGTGGAAGACCTCATCTCAACTGGCGGATCCTCTCTAGATGTTGCCTTAACCTTACGTGAGGCTGGTTGTGAAGTCATTGGTCTTGTTTCCGTCTTTACTTATGGCATGGTCAAAGCCAAAGAACGGTTTAAAGAAGCTGAAATTCCTGTCATTTCCCTATCAAACTACGAAGAACTACTAGAGGTAGCCGTTTCCAGCTCAACCATTACAACCGATGAGGCAGCTAAGCTTAAACTGTTTATGGCTAATCCCCAGTCCCCTGATTGGATGGATGATTCACCTAAAGTAAATGAATTCGAATTAGAATTCTAAACCTTTCAAATTTAAATCGGCATTTGTTCTAATTGCTCTTTTGGGTACAAAACCTTCTCAGAGGTAACACTAGTACGATCTTTTCGTTTTATTTTAGCCATAGAACCTAGCTAGGTTAAAATTTGGGTCACCGGTTTTTTATTGAGAATGTTGCTACCCCCCCAGTTATTTTTTATCCTTTTGATCCCATGAACTCAGCCAATAAAAAGACAATCCTAGGAATGCCACCACTACAACAAGAAACAAGATTCTACCTTTAGACTTCATCGCTTTACCTCTCTCCTAATCATGATTATTCATTAACTATTATTATGTTTTTTCTGCTACTTGTTTATTTATTTTAAAAATAGATGGATACCAAAAAAGTAAAGATTACAAAGTTGGGTCTACTCGCGTCCCAAGTCTCTCTTGCCGGACTATTTAATGTTCACTCTGCCTTGCAGTCAATGTGCTGAAGCACTAGTTAGCTTTCTTCTAGCTGAGCTTACATGTCAGCTCTAGCACCTAGAAAGTCCAAACAGCGCGAAAATGGAGCAGCAAATAACCAATCAGGTTCTTTGCTGCTCCATTTTAATTGTTATTAATATTTATTAGCACCTTATTTTTGAATGGGTAACTAACTTTTACTTGAAATGATGAATACTGGATTTCACTCCTAAACGATGGCTTGGAGTACAATGGATAGGATAAATAATCCTGTTACAACATACATAACTGGATGAACTTCTTTCCACTTTCCTTTTGTAATCTTAGTAATCACGTAGAAAATGAATCCCCATGAGATACCAGTTGTAATGGAATAGCCCAAAGGCATCATTGCCAAGGTAAAGAAGGCTGGAACCGCTAGTTCTAAATCTGTCCAATCGATATTTTTAATTCCATCAATCATTAGAACACCAACTACAATCAGGGCTGGTGCCGTAGCAACTGCTGGAACCACTCCGATAATCGGTAAGAAAATTAAAGAGGCCAAGAATAAGACTGCGGTTGTAACGGCTGTTAAGCCAGTTTTTCCACCAACAGAAATTCCTGAAGCAGATTCAACGTAAGTTGTTACATTGGATGTTCCCAATACAGCACCTGCTGATGTGGCAATGGCATCTGCAAATAAGGCTTTTTCAAGCTTTGAGTTGAATTTTCCAGCACTTTCCTGGAATTTGCGGTTATCTTCTTCATCAAAGATGCCAGTTTTTCTACCAGTACCTAATAGGGTACCAATAGTATCAAACATATCCGTTAATGAGAAAGCAAAGATGGTAGAGAAAACCAGCAGAAATTTGCCTGGATCTGCAAAGAGTCCTGCAATGTCCATTTTCATAAAGGTATTGCCTAGAGCACCGAGGTTAGCATTTGTATTAATAATTCCACCGGAAAGATCAACATGACCTGTTAGAAGGGAAGCAACAGTAGTAACAATAATTCCAATTAAAATGGCTGCTTTCACCTTTCTAAGAAGTAGGACCACGGTGACAATCAATCCGAAGAGGGCTAAAAGAGCTCCCTTGTTGGCAAAGTCTGTAACGGATGGAACCGTTGCACTATAAAGACCTTCTGCAATCATGTTAGGTGCTTCAACCAAGAAGGTTAAGAATCCACCATTAATTAATCCGATATAAGCAATAAATAAGCCAATACCACCAGAAATAGCATATTGCAAGGATAGCGGGATCGCATTAATAATTGCTTTACGCAATTTCGTCACAGTGATTAAGATATTAAGCAAACCACACATGAAGACCATAGCCAGAGCCTGTTCCCAGGTAAAGCCTAGTTTAAATACGATGGTAAAGGTAAAGAAGGCATTGAGCCCCATGCCTGGCGCCTGTCCAAATGGAACATTGGCAACCAATCCCATGATTAACGTTCCTATCACAGCAGATAAAATGGTTGCAATAAATACTGCGTTTTTATCCATTCCTGTTAGTGCCAAAATATTCGGGTTAACGAATATGATGTAGGCCATGGTTAGAAAAGTAGTTAGTCCAGCGAACATTTCCGTTTTAACATCGGTATTATTCTCTCGTAGTTTAAAGAAATTTTCCATGATTCCCTCCCAAAAATAAGTAAGATGGCGAGTAATTGCTAGGGTCTCATCTAGGCAATCAACAAACACTAGACGCCTCTTTCAAATACTCAAACCTTCCATCCATATGATACTAGATTTACACTACAAAAATCTATAGAAAAACGAATG
>JAAZGI010000364.1 GCA_012511315.1 Clostridium sp. | reverse complement strand
GATATCCGTTCAAGTATCAATTTAAATGGCTCCAATAACTTAAGATAATTCGATCAACTAAATTAAAGGATCCTATCAATGGTGGATCAATTTAAGAATAGACATAGGCAAGGGCAGTGCTTCTTGCACCGCCCTTGCCCTCACAATAACCTTGCCTTTAAATTCTAATATATACGTCGTTTCAAAGAGTCATTAATAGTTCCGGCTTTCTTTTTAATTTAAGGTTCTTGATTTTGGAACTCTTCAATATTAGATGAATCCTGAGCAAAGACTAAAGAGGTAGTGACCTTTTGATTATTTCGATAGTAGGTTATCTCCACTTCGTCTCCAACCTGATAATTAAGCAAGGCTTTTTTAAGATCGGTCATTCCGTTGACTACATGATCATCGATTGCTGTAATAATATCCAAGCTTTGTAGTCCCGCTTCAGCAGCTGCTGTTCCCTTCATAACTTCCATGACATATACCCCGTGGCTGCCATCATAATTTAAGGTTTGATCTTGTGCTTTAACGATTGCCACATTAAGACCAGTGATTCCAATGTAGACTGATTTAAAGGTTCCTTCTGACATTACCTTACTAATAATCGGTCTTGCTGTATCAATAGGAATTGCAAAACCAATGCCTGAAACACTTCCGCCAGCCTTGGCTGTATTAATTCCAATTAACTGTCCAGCTGAATTTAAGAGGGCTCCACCTGAGTTCCCTTCGTTGATTGCAGCATCTGTTTGGATTAGGCCTGACATCGTTCCACCGGTTTGGATGGTAATGGAGCGATCTAAACCTGAAACATAACCTGAAGTTAATGTCGACTGCAGATCCATCCCTAGTGGATTGCCAATGGCAATGGCTTTATCCCCCACCTTGACAGCATCAGAGGAACCTATTTCCACTGGAATTAATCCCGTACGATCAGTTTTTACGATAGCTAAATCTAAGGCTGCATCACTCCAAAGAACTTCGCCATTGGCTGTCGTCTCATCGGAGAAGACCACTTGGATTTGAGTAGCATCGCCATTATCAACCACGTGGGCATTGGTTACAATATACCCATCAGCGCTCACAATCACGCCGGAGCCAACACCATCCACATAGCCTGATTCGCCACCCTGTCCAAAGAACAAAGGTTGCTGCACTTTGGTTCTGGTAGTTATTCCAACTACTGAAGGTGTTACTTCGCTGGCCACTTTGTTTTCTGGCGTTACACCTGTGTCAGCAGGGGGAGCTGTGACAATTAAGGGGGCTGGTTTTGATTGTTGAGCCACCGCATTGCCAGTTATCGTTTTATTATTGTTAACCAGGCTGTTTTCACCAAAGAAGTAGTTTCCTGAAGCCATGGTAAGGGCAGAACCCAGAACAGCCCCGATCAAAACCATCGCTAGGGTCCCGAGGAACCCTCTCCCCTTTCGGTTTTCTGGCTGATAGACTCGTTCATAATAATAAGAGTTCTTGTCTGAATCCCCGGAACGATCCATAGGTTTTCTATGCGTATTAAATCGATACGCCTCTTCGTTCTCTAGGGGCTTATATTCAGCTCCATTAACCTTCTCACCTTCATCATTCTTCACATACTTAGATTCTCGAGTTAATTCAGTGGTTTGAGACGAACCCTCTAAATATTCTTCTCCTGCCATTTGGGATGGCACAGTTTCATCTATGAGTGATTGCTGCTCCCTTGGATCAAGATCTTCCTCTTGATTCATCAAACTCCTACTTTCTCCATCACCATTGCTCATCTTATGTGATTCATCATAAGATTTCATAAGGTCTTCTTGTTTATTTGTTTCATGAGGATTTACAGACTTTTGATTTTCAGGCTCTGTAAACTTCTCTTTATCATGTTCAACGTTTTCGTTGTTATGATTTAATTCTTCATGATCTCCATAGAAATCTTTCTTTGTTTCATCATTCATTTTAGATTCCTCCTTTGCTCTATCTCTACTATAAAAGAGGAATCTAAAATGAACTTAAAATCT
>JAAZGI010000363.1 GCA_012511315.1 Clostridium sp. | reverse complement strand
TAAGTTTGGTTTTCTATTAGGCGGTAAAATTAAAGAAGCCGCCAACCAGCTCATTGCAGACTACAATATCGTGTCCCTAAACAGTGATCAGTCCATGCAGATGCTGTCCGGCGGTAATATGCAAAAGATTGTGGTGGCTCGGGAAATATCCTCCGACCCCAATATTTTGATCGCCAACCAACCCACTCGAGGAATCGACGTGGGTGCCTAGGAGTTTATTTGGAAAGAACTCATTAACTTTCGAGACAAAGGCAAAGGGGTGCTCTTAATATCCGCCGACCTCAATGAACTCTTAGAACTAAGCGATCGAGTCTTAGTTATGCTCAAAGGTAAGATTGTAGCAGAGCTAAGTAACAGTCCTAAAATCAGTGAAGAAGAGCTCGGCCTTTATATGCTTGGGGTCAAAGATCAATTAGAGGGGAGGGAGCCAGTTGAAAAGTAAGGTCAACCGTGTAGAAATTCTAAAACTATTGACAGCCATTGCTTTGTCCCTCTTGATTGTGTTTGCCATTGTGTTTTTCATTAGTGATCAACCCATGCAAGCCATCTCAAGTTTTCTCCTTGGTCCCTTAGCCTCCCTGCGCAGAATGGGAAATATTGTGGAACTCATGATTCCCTTAATGTTTTCAGGCTTGGCCATAATTTTTATCTTTCGAACGGGCTTATTTAACTTGTCCAGTGAAGGAGCCATCTTTACAGGAGCCGTTGTAGCTACCGTGGCAGCACTGAGTTTAAACCTACCACCTGTTCTCCGGATTACGGTTTCCATTGCCTTAGCCGGCCTGTCAGGAGCCGTGGTGGCCTTTATACCAGGCTTTCTAAAAGTCCGCTACAAGGCAAACGAAATTGTCACCTCCTTGATGCTAAACTTTATTTGTTTAAATGTGGGCCTCTATGTGATCCATGAGTATTTTTTAGACACCTCCATCAACTCACCTTATTCTTATAAGTTTGATGCAGGGGTGGGTTTACCGAAAATCCTCCAAGGAACCCGCATCCACTTTGGTTTAATCATCGTCATAGTTGTTTTGATCTTGGCTTGGTTACTCCTTAATAAATCAGTCTTTGGTTTAAAAAGTAAACTGGTGGGTGCCAATCAAAAGATGGCCGAGTATGTAGGCATCAATAGCCTCTTAATTATTCTATCCACCCAGTTAATCGGTGGTTTTGTAGCTGGTATGGGCGGAGCTGTAGAACTCTTTGGCATGTATGGACGCTTTCAATTTAGTGGCTTAACCGGGTATGGCTGGGATGGAATCCCCATCGCCATTATTGCTAGACACCAACCCAGAAATCTACCTCTGGCCGCCTTATTTTTCGCCTACTTAA
This sequence comes from Clostridium sp., assembly GCA_012511315.1. Classification (GTDB taxonomy): domain Bacteria; phylum Bacillota; class Clostridia; order Clostridiales; family Clostridiaceae; genus JG1575. The sequence continues at coordinate 976 of JAAZGI010000363.1, read as the reverse complement.
AAATAGGCGCAGACATTATGGCCCGGGAAAGCAATATACCCTTTGAAATTGTCCAAATCATTCAAGCCGTTATGATTATCTTTATTACGGCTCAAGCCCTATTAAGCGGCTACAAGAAAAAAGTCATGATGCAGGAAGTTGATCGAATGGAAAAGGAGGCAGCAACCAATGATTGAAGCAATGGGCCAAATATTTAATGCAGACTATTTGTTTACAGTCCTTCGTGTCATGTCACCGATTCTATTTGCCTCGCTAGCTTGTATGATGTTTTATAAAGGCGGCGTAGATGCCATTGGAACGGAAGGGATGATGCTCATGTCGGCCTTGGCAGGAGTCATTGGTGCCCACTATACCCAATCAGCCCTCTGGGGTGTCGTCAGTGGCATGCTCTTTGGTGCCATGATTGGTATGCTCTATGTCTATATGACCAACAAGATGCGCGCCAATGACATTCTAGCTGGAATTGCTGTCAACACCTTTGCCAGTGGTATCACCGTGTTTGTCCTCTACCTCTTAGCAGGAGAGAAGGGCTCTTCGCAAAATCTACCTAGTCCCACCGTGCCTAATATTGAAATCCCTTTATTAAAGGAGATTCCTTTTATCGGAAAGATCTTATCGGGTCATAGCCTATTAACTTATTTAGGCTTATTGGTAGTGGTACTAACTTATATCTTTTTATATAAGACACCCATTGGTCTACGCATCCGAGCGGTGGGGAAAAACCCCGGCGCTGCTAGTTCTGTTGGCATTAATGTAGTTAAAACAAGATACTTATCAGCTGGAATAGCCGGAGCTCTAGCGGGCTTAGGTGGCGTTTTTATGTCCATGTCCTATATCTCCACCTTTACTAGAGACATGATAGCTGGTAGAGGATTTATCGGGATGGCAGCCGAAGGCATGGGTAGAGGAACTCCACTGGGTGTTCTCTTAGCCTCTTTGCTATTTGGAGCCGTGGATTCTTTGGCCATACGCCTCC
>JAAZGI010000362.1 GCA_012511315.1 Clostridium sp. | reverse complement strand
TTTTCAACGGTTTCCGTCGTAGTTCCTGATGCTTCAGTCGTCTTAGTCGTTCCGTTTGTTTCAACTGGCTGATCTGCACTACAGCCAATTACTGAAATACTTAATGTAAATACCATCAAAGCTGTTAATATTTTTTTCATATTATTGTACCTCATCTTTTGTCATATTTTTTAGCAATAAAGTTTCCTGTCGTTTGAACTAAGTGGACAATAATAATCATCACAAAAATTATAATCCACATCAACTCGTAATTAAAGTTATGATATCCTTCACTGATCGCGAGATAGCCTAACCCCCCTCCTCCAATGATACCCATAACCGTTGAATAGGAAAGCAAACTCACCGTGGTTGAAGTAAAACTTAAAACCAAACTTGAACGCGCTTCCCGTAAAAGAAAATGGGTGAAATATTGTAATGTGTTAGCTCCCAAAGCATAGGATGTTTCATAAATATTCTTATCTACATCCAAAAGATCTTGCTCTGTAAACCGCATAAACGTCGCAATCCCAATAAAAGTTAATGGCACCTTTGACGCGTCCACTCCAAAGCCGGTTCCTATAATCATCCGATTCAAAGGAATCATCACAATGATAAACAAAATAAATGGAATCGACCGAGTGATATTGGAAAATCCTGAAAGGATAAAATAAATAAACTTATTTTGGTAAATCCCATTGGTTCGAGTCAGAAATAGGAAAAAACCTAGTATTACTCCAAGAACCAAAGACAAGACCATAGCTGTCAGCATCATATCAAAGGTTTCAATCAGTGCTTGAAACAAGGGTTCGCCAAACTGTTCGAAGGATTTTATGTATCCATCAATCATTTAGAAAAGCCTCCTTGTAAGAAACCGGCCTAATTTTTTTAGGCGTTAGAGTTAACACATCGGATATTTTACCATCTTCAATAATAGCTACCCGGTTGCACAAGGCTTTAATCACTGAAATATCATGAGACACCAAGACAATCGTTGTTTCAAACTGCTCATTAATCGCTTTTAAAAGTTTCAAAATCTCATAACTCATCTTTTCATCCAAGGCTGAAGTGGGTTCATCACAGAAGATTAACTTTGGCTTAGTCATTAAGGTGCGTGCAATGGCAACTCGTTGTTTTTGACCACCAGATAAACTACGAGTGGTGGCTCGTTCAAAGTCAGCCAAGCCAACAAAGGACAATAATTCCTTTGCTCGCTTTATATTTTCTTTGGAATTCCCTTTTCTAAGCTTTGTTGGCAACAGGATATTTTCAATCACATTCAGGTTGCTTAACAAATTAAAGCTTTGGAAAATCATTGATGTATCTTTTACCAGTTCATGACGGGATTCATGATCAAGTTTTCGACCCATGAGGTAAATCTCACCGCGCTCAGGTTCTATAAAACCGGTCATCATTCTGAGGATGGTGGACTTACCGCTACCGGTCTCGCCTACCAATCCAAAGATGTCCTGCTTATCAATGGACAGATCAATGTCGTCGATGATCACCGTATCGGTCCCGTTTATATCAAAACTTTTTGATACTTTTTCAAATCTAATCATACGTTCCTGTCCTCTTCCTTTTCATCTAGTAGTAACCTGTTCTCCCTTAAATTAAACTCCTTATATCCGTCAGAACCTGATGCTCAATGAAAAAGGTTAGTAAATATTCTTCTTTAAAACAACTTTAATTTCACTGAATCAACTATTCCATTCTATCATAGCCAAGTGGCAGTTTTTACTCTTTCTAATTTAAGTTTATTCATTCACCGAATGTTAAAACAAAACAATCTGGCCTTTTATCCAAGGATAAGGGAAGGCCAGATTGTTTTGTTGTTTACCTTATTGGTGGTTAGCTAGAGGTAATTACTTAACTTTAGATTTTAAAACTTCATAGCCTACTTTCTTAATGGCTCCTTCAATTTCTTCAATTGATACTTTGTTTTCATCAAATTCCAGCTTGGTTCGGCTGCTGTTAAATGCGACTTTAACGGAATCCTGGTCGATTCCATCAACACCCTTGAGGGCACCCTCGATTTTAAGCATACAAGATGGGCAGGTTAAAGTTTCCAACTGAATTGTTGCTGATTTCATATTAATATCTCCTTTTTTTGTGTATCTTTTTAGAATTATAATTTGTTATTACTCAATGGTTTTATTATATCTAATGTATCTTAACGACAAGTTAAATTAAACTTGTTAATAATAAATTTAAACTTGTGCTCTTCTTTTAGTGGCTCTTCCACACGATCATAGGGTTATTTCGAGCGATATCGCAGCAATCTCATCCCGTTAAAAATAACAGCCAGAATACTGCCTTCATGGACCAGCATGCCGATGGACATATTGACCCACTCACTAAATAGAAGTCCAGCTAAAAGAACTACTACTACGCCAATGGCAATGAAAATATTCTGCTTCATATTTCGAGCAATGGCTTTTGTTAAACCTAAAGCATGGGGTAGTCGACCAAAGTCAGAGTTCATTAAAACCACATCTGATGTTTCAATTGCCACATCGGTACCGCTACCCATGGCGATTCCAATCTGGGCTAAAGCCAGTGAAGGACTATCATTGACACCATCTCCTACAAAGGCGACGATTCGTTTCTCATCTTCAATAAGCTTTCTAACGTATTCCGACTTGTCTTCTGGCAACATGTGCCCGATGGCTTCCGTGAGTCCCAAATCTCTGCTAACTGCATCAACGGTTCCTTGGTTGTCACCTGATAACATCACCAAGTTTTTCACACCTAGTTTTTTAAGCTTTTCGATATCTTCTTTAACACCTGGACGGATCTGATCACGCACACCCATGATGACTTTCAATTCTCCATCTACAGAAGTTAGTACCAAGGAGTTTCCATTTTGCTCAAAACGCTCCACATCAGCCTTTGCCTGGTCGCTCATGGTGACTTGCTCTTGCAACATTAAAGCTACATTGCCGACTGCAATACGATGACCTTCCACCGTTGCAACGATACCGCCACCCTTGACCACTTCCGTATCGGTTACGGGCAAGAAGTTTGTGTGCCCAATATCTGCCAATACTGCTTTTGCTAAGGGATGGTCAGATTCGTGTTCTACACTAGCAAGATAGGTCATTGCCTTGTCTAAATCTGTTCCATATACTGCTTTTTCAGCTACTGTAGGATTCCCAACTGTAAGTGTTCCTGTCTTATCGAATACCATGGTGTCAACTCGGCTAAAATCACTAATGACCTCACTGCCCTTTAGTAACACACCATGACTCGCACCATTCCCAATACCAGCCACGTTGGATACTGGAACTCCAATAACCAATGCTCCAGGACAACCTAATACTAGGATGGTAATGGATAATTCTACGTCTTTAGTAATTAACCATACTGCAAAGGCCAGAATTAAAACGGCTGGTGTATAGTATTTTGAGAAGCGGTCGATAAAGCGTTCTGCTTCTGATTTAGAATCTTGTGCTTCTTCCACTAACTCAATAATTCGTCCAAAAGTAGTATCCTCTCCGACCCGATCAGCCTTAATTTGAATTGTTCCATTATCAAGAATAGTTCCAGCAAACACATTGCTGCCTAGTTCCTTGCTGACAGGTAAGGATTCTCCGGTAATGCTGGCCTCATTAATACTAGCTTCCCCCGTTAGCACCGTTCCATCAACAGGAACCTTTGCTCCAGTTTTAACCAGCAGAATATCGCCTTCATCCACATCATCTACATCTACTTCCTCAAACTGACCATTCTCCATTTGCTTTAAAGCACTTTCGGGAGCCATTTCTGTTAGTTCCCGGATAGCTGATCTGGTTTTATTTAAGGTTCGCTGTTCGAGGTATGCCCCAAACAAGAAAAGAAAGGTAACGATTGCTGATTCTTCATAGTTTTGAATCAAAAACGCAGCAAATACTGCGATGGTAACTAACACATCTATACTAACAACTTTAACTCGAAGTGCTTGATAAGCCTGAATTGCAATGGGTGCTAATCCAATAATGGATGCTATGATTAATGTCCAGTGTAAAATGGTTGTACTATCTAAAACCCATTTGCTAATAAATCCAGTGGCTATCAGAAGACCACTTATAAGCGT
>JAAZGI010000361.1 GCA_012511315.1 Clostridium sp. | reverse complement strand
TAGAAAAATCCTTGGTCTTTTACGAAAAGGCTTTAGGCTTAACTGAAAAAAGGCGTTTTGTAAATGAAGGGAAATTTATTTTAGTTTATTTATGGGACGGAGAGTCTGATTATGAATTAGAGTTAACGTGGCTGAATGATTGGACGAAGCCTTATGATTTGGGCGATAATGAATTCCATATGGCCTTTGCCGTAGAAGATAAAGAAGAAGCACATAAACTTCACCAAGAAATGGATGTCATTATTTATGAGAACCAAGACATGGACCTTTACTTTATAGGTGATCCGGACGGCTATTGGATTGAAATTTTAGAACGAGGTTCTGATCCGACGGATTAAGCTGTAAGCTCTGAAGAAGTAAAGGTTAGATGGAATAACCAAATTCAAACACATAACTTGCGACCTAAAAAAGATATTAATTTAGTTAAGCTAGAGATTGAGAAAATCTCTAGCTCATTTTTTAAAAATTCAAGATAAATGAATAGTTATACACCGCGTTTAAAGACATGGGGGTTAGCTCTAGCAATTAAATACCTTTTATAGATTTAATTGGGTGATCTTATCGTGATAGATCAAATATAGTAGGGAATTAATTATTTTAATTTAAAATGAGTTGACATTAAAATCGAAGTTTGGTATATTTATGTCATTGATAAACCTTTTGAGCAGAAGAGTATCTGGGGAAAAAGCCTAAAGAGAGTTCCAGTTGGTGGAAAGGAACGGTTATTAACCAGTGAAGATGGCCTGCAGAGGGGAAGTGTTGAAAAAAAGTAAGCACTTACGTGGATGCACGTTATAGCATGGGAGTATGATTGTACTTCATAAGGTTTTGGCTGCGAAGTCAAAGCGAAACAAGGTGGTAACACGTAAACGATAGTTTTCGTCCTTTCGATGGGGATGAAGACTTTTTTTGTTTTTATAATATTTAAGTAGCGATGAAACGGTGAGTAAATATCAGGTGGTTCTACAGAGAAGCTGTACAGGGTGAGAGCAGCGAATGAGAGGGTATTGAATATGGCCGCGGAGCTTTTTTCAGTGAGAAAAAATTTAACTGAAAACGGGAATGCCCGATACAGCATCAGAGTATGTTGGTACTCTATGAGGGAGTAAGGGGTGACTTTTATTCCAATGGTAAGGTGGTAACACGAGTATTCGTCCTTCCGGTCTTTTAGACTGGGAGGTTTTTTTATTGGAGGGAAGATCATGATTGAATTGAAAAATGTGGCAGTAACCTTTGGGCACGGTAGTAGTGAACTTCATGCTGTGGTGGATGCTTCTTTAAAAATAAATAAAGGGGAAGTCGTTGGAATAGTGGGCTATTCTGGAGCTGGTAAAAGCACTCTAGTTCGAACCATCAACTTATTGACACCACCTACATCCGGCCAGGTTTTTGTGGCAGGCGAGAATTTGACGGCGATGTCAGAGCGAGAGTTACGCTCGCGGAGGAAAAAGATTGGAATGATTTTTCAATCCTTTAATCTAATGAACGCTAAAAATGTACGAGATAATATTGCCTTAGCCTTAAGTAAGCAAAATAAAATCCAAGTAGACAAACGAGTGGATGAGCTCTTGGAATTAGTAGGGATTTCAGGTAAAAAACTAGCTTACCCATCGGAATTATCAGGGGGGCAAAAACAACGAGTGGCCATAGCTAGGGCTCTGGCTAATAATCCAGAAGTTTTACTTTGCGACGAAGCCACCAGTGCTTTGGATCCGGAAACTACAAGGTCGATTTTGAAGCTCTTAGCAGAATTAAACCGAAAGCTCAATCTGACCTTAATTGTGATTACTCATGAGATGCAAGTAGTTAAAGAACTTTGTTCCAGAGTGTTGGTCATGGATGCTGGCGTAATTGTAGAAGAGGGCAGTTTAGTTGAGATTTTCTCTAATCCAAAGAATCCGCTCACAGAGAGGTTTGTTGGTAGGGCTACCAGCATGGATGAGGACGTGGCAAAGGTTATAGATAACAGAGCAATCTTTCGGATTACAGGGGATGAGATTTACATTTTAACCTTTGTTGGGGACCGTTTCCGCCAACCATTTATTGCCACCTTGCAGCGAGATTACGGAATTATGACCAATATTTTATCAGGCAATGTGGAGTTTTTAAACAAGACCCCCTTTGGCAACTTATTGGTGGCCTTTGAAGGCGACCAGCAGAGGATTAATCAGGCGATTTCTAACATGGAAGAAGATGGGATTAAGGTGAAGCGAATTCGAATCAGGGAGGATGGGTAATATGGATTTCTCAAATGCCATTGAAATTAAAGAACAATTTTACACAGAAACCTTGGCTACTCTTAACATGCTTTTTTGGACGGGATTAATTGCTGGAATTCTAGGGCTCCTTATGGGTATTGCTTTAATATTGACTCGAGAGCAGGGACTCCTTAAAAACAAGATGATCTATAGCCTGTTGGATAAGGTGGTTAATGTGGGGCGCTCCATTCCTTTTATCATTATGCTAGCTATTATTTCTCCCTTGACTCGAATCATTATAGGAACAGGAATTGGCAGTAAAGCGGCAATCGTTCCTCTGGTTTTTGGAACGGCGCCTTTTTATGCTAGGCAAGTTGAGGCTGGCATGGCAACCGTTAATCCAGGCGTCATTGAAGCGGCAAGGGCGATGGGGTTAAGTCCTATTCAGATTATCCGGAAAGTTTGGCTTCCTGAATCCGCCACAGCCTTAATAAGAGCTTCCACCTTGACCTTGATTTCGGTTGTAGGGCTCACTGCCATGGCAGGAGCGGTTGGGGGAGGAGGGCTGGGGAAGTTAGCCATAGCTCTAGGTCATAATCGCTACAAAACCGATATTGTTTGGGTTTCAACCATCTTAATTCTAATCATTGTATTT
>JAAZGI010000360.1 GCA_012511315.1 Clostridium sp. | reverse complement strand
CGCTCTTTTGCCATCGACTTCCCTGTTCTCCAGGAGGTAAGACAGAATTTTTAGGAAGTGTGATTTACCGCTACCAAAGAATCCGGCAATCCAGACGCCCATTTTATCTGTGTATCCGTTAATCCCTCTCTTATAACTGGAAAAGAAATCCGCCAAATGTCTTTGCAATTCTCGGGTAACGACAAATTCTTCCAGCTCTTGCTTAACGTTTTCTTCATCAGCCTGGCCAACTTTGATTACACCTTTAATGTCTCGATCAATGGGTTTGATAAACATATCTCTGATTAACATCTTCATACTCCTCAATCAACTAACTTAAAAGCTCTGTAATAATTATCATCTTTAATTTTTTCAAATAATATCAGCTCCTGGCCACTGTATTTACCAGGATAGAATAAAACTACCGGGACTCTGTCCAACGTTTGATGTAAATTGTTGAGAACCTTATGTGACCGCAAAACCGGATAACACTTACCTATACCTATTAAGAAAACCACAGCATCCTTAGGCGTGTTTTCATCAATATGTTTTACGATAAGGTTATCTTCATCATTAATTTTCAGCAGATTTCCTACAGATCTTATAATTCGCTCAAAGCCACTTTGCTTTTCAAACTTAAAGCATTGCTCCAAAAATCCTTCTGCTTCAAGAATGTCAATAATAATGTCATAAAGATCAAAGACAACTAAATCAAAGCCATCTGTGCTGCGAGAGTTCTTGTTTTGCATGTAAGCAATGCGCTCTCTGACCAGGAGCTCTTTCTCTGCAGGATAATCAAAAACATAATACCCGACTTCATTCCCAAGACCTTTGTTTTGACGAAAGCTTTCGCTTCTTATTTTTTGTTCAGCAATATCAAGTCGTTCCTCTAAGCTTGACATCATCTCACCCCCGTTAGAATCCGAAGTGTCATAGCCATGCCACGTTCATTAAGCTTCTGCTCCAAGGATTGATCCATAATCGGTTTAATTATTTTTTTAGTGCTGTTTGTTGTACGTTCCAGGATGCCGGTTTCCATCAAAACATTTCGATAACTTCTTCCTAGACGTTTAAGGGTATAGTCAGTCCATTTGGCAACTCGACCATTTTGTATTTGCTTCTCCTTGAAGAAGACTCTAAAATCGCTGTCAGCCAGCTCTTCGGCACCAATAATTAGTTTTTCTCTAAAAACTTCATACATGAAATCAAAGAATAAAGTGTCGTTTTCCATAATCGAAATTAGAACAATCAGTTTTTGGTTTGTAATATCACTTTGTTCAAACAAAGTATAAAAATCGGGAGGTAAGGTTTTGACTCGTGACGAAACAGCATTAAAAATTTGAGCAGCACGATATTCGGTAGGTGCAGAAAAAACATTTTCTTTGATATTTATTTTTTTTATCTCGGGAAAAGTCATCCCGGAATTGACAAGTTGAATCATTTTCTTAAATTCTGTAAACCAAAATGGTAAACTCACCATTCCGGCACTATATTCTTTTCTTCCCATCAATGGGCCTCCAATCGAATAATTAGATATTCCTGTAGGCATCTCAATCATGATTCTCCAGTGGCACAATTTGCATGATGTCACAAAAATCACAGTCGAGTGCTCTGCACACCTTGACAAGCACTTCCATAGATACATATTCGTTATTCGATAGTTTGGTGAATGTGTTTGGACTTATACCTGTAGCAAGGCGCAAATCAGATTTTTTCATATTTTTATCATTT
>JAAZGI010000359.1 GCA_012511315.1 Clostridium sp. | reverse complement strand
GCAGTTTGCCATTTCATGCACTTTCCATTCCGGCAAGCCGAATTTTTGAATCATCCGGTATCTCGTTTTGACTTTCTTCCACTGTTTCCAATACACAGCCCTAATTCTTCGACGTAACCATTCATCTTAGATTGCGTCCATGCTGGGCGCACATAAAAAGACTGCTACCGGTAAACCGGCAACAGTCTTTTTTTATGAGCTGTGAGTTAATTACTTAACTTCTACAGATGCTCCAACTTCTTCAAGCTTCGTCTTGATTTCTTCTGCTTCTTCCTTAGTAACGGCTTCCTTAACTGGCTTAGGTGCTCCGTCAACTAGGTCTTTAGCTTCTTTTAGTCCAAGTCCTGTGATTTCTCTAACAGCCTTGATAACTTTGATCTTTGCATCGCCGAAGGAGGAAAGAATTACGTCGAATTCTGTCTGCTCTTCTTCTGCTGCTCCGCCTGCTGCTGCTCCAGGAGCTGCTGCTACTGCAACAGGTGCTGCTGCGGATACGCCGAATTCTTCTTCACATGCTGTAACAAGGTCGTTCAATTCTAGAACGCTCATTTCTTTGATTGCTTCAATAATCTGTTCTTTAGTCATTTTGATATCCTCCAAAATTTGAATTAATTTTAATATTAAGTGGTATTAGTGTATAGAATCGCTAGGCGATTTTATGCTTCTTCTGCCTTCTTGTCTGCAATGGCCTTAACCAAATGTGTAAACTTGGTGGATGGGGACAATGCATGTAATACGTAGACAAGGTTGGATACGGGGCTCTTGAGGGATCCCAGTAACTTTGCGATAAGCTCTTCCTTGGAAGGCATGTCTGCCAAAGCGTTAACCTGTTCTGCATTAAAAACTGTTCCGTCAACGAAACCAGCCCTAATTTCCAGCTTTTTCTTATCTTTAATAAACTTCTTGATTAGTCCAGCTGCTGTGGTTTCATCTTCGCCAAATGCAAATGCATTCGGTCCTTCAAGGTACTGAACGAAGTCTTCGGCTTCTCTGTCCTTCATGGCCAGTTCTACCATAGAGTTTTTCAATACTTTGTAGTTTACATTATTTTCTCTCATGATCTTTCTCAGTTCAGTATCTGTTTCAACGTTGATACCCTGATAGTTGACGACGATGAGGGATTTAGAATTATCAATGAGTTCGCTGATCTCAGAGACAATTTGTTCTTTCTTCTCTCTAATTGATTGTGACAACCTGTACACCTCCTCTTTAAAGTGACAAATTAAAAAGGTCTTTTCTGCGAGACAGCAGAAAAGACCTCGTTAAACTCCATAAGAGTTTTATAAGTGATCTCCTCGGCTGGATTTACTTTGATACCGGCTGTCTCTGGAAAATTCAATTTTAATTATATTCAATTGCTTAACAAGAATATCATGAATGTATTTAATGTGTCAAATACTATTTCTAGATATTTATTGCAATCTACATAAATCTATTCTGGTTGATCTTAATTCCAGGTCCCATGGTTGAGGAAACTGAGATTGATTTAATATACTGACCCTTCGCTGCAGCTGGTCTTGCCTTAACAATGGCATCCATGACTGCTCTGAAGTTAACACCTAATTTTTCAGGTCCGAAGGATTTCTTTCCAATCGGTACGTGAATAATCGCTGCTTTGTCTAATCTATATTCAACCTTACCAGCTTTGATTTCTTCTAAAGCCTTACCAACTTCAAAAGTAACGGTTCCAGATTTTGGGTTCGGCATAAGTCCCTTAGGTCCTAAAACCCGTCCAAGACGACCGATAACTCCCATCATATCTGGTGTAGCAACGACAACGTCGAAGTCAAACCAGTTTTCTTTCTGGATCTTATCTACGTAGTCTGTATCACCTACGTAATCTGCACCAGCATCCTTAGCTTCTTGAGCTTTTTCGCCCTTTGCAAATACTAGTACGCGAACTTCTTTACCGGTTCCGTTTGGTAGAACAACGGCTCCTCTGACCTGTTGGTCAGCATGTCTTGGGTCTACACCCAATCTAACGTGGAGTTCGATGGTCTCGTCAAACTTCGCCTTAGCTGTCTTAACAGCAAGGTCTAACGCCTCATCAGCGCCGTAAAGTTCGTTCCGATCTATGAGCTTTGCGCTCTCAATATAATTCTTTCCCATTTATTCAAATCCTCCTTGTGGTTTTAACGGTTTTTTGGCCTCCCACTATATGTGAGCTATTATTCTAATCCTCGACGGTAACGCCCATGCTTCTTGCAGTTCCGGCAACCATGGCCATAGCTGCTTCGATGGTAGCTGCGTTTAAGTCAGGCATCTTTGTTTCTGCGATCGTTCTTAGCTGTTCTTGGGTCAGCTTAGCTACTTTTGTCAAGTTAGGTGTACCTGATCCTGAATCGATTCCTACGGCTTTCTTAATTAAGATAGCTGCCGGTGGAGTCTTCATGATAAAGGTAAAAGATCTGTCCTGATACACAGTAATTACTACTGGTATGATATAACCCATTTGATTCTTTGTCTTTTCATTGAACTCTTTACAGAATCCCATGATGTTGACACCGTGCTGGGAAAGTGCGGGTCCAACTGGTGGAGCCGGGGTGGCCTTTCCTGCAGGAAGCTGAAGCTTGATCATCCCTGTGACTTTCTTTGCCATTCGTATTTCCTCCTATAATGTGGTAATTTCGGCCATCATAATGTTTTTGATGACCTCCCACTATAAAAGCTATAAAAGCTTTATAGACTACCTGATTTTTTCGACCTGATCAAAATCCATTTCAGCGATTGTTTCTCGACCGAACATAAGGACTTCAACCTTGATCTTCCGTTTTTCTTCATGGACCTCTTTAATGGTCCCCGCGAAATCTTTCATGGGGCCGGAAACGATGGTCACCGATTCCCCTACACTAATATCGATTGTGGGCTTCGTGTCACGGATTCCCATGGCACGCACTTCTTCATCGGTAAGAGGTACTGGGCTGTTTGATTTCGCACCAACAAAGCCCGTGCATCCTCTGATGTTACGGACTATATACCAAGTCTCTTCGGTCAAAACCATTTTGACCAGTACATAACCCGGAAACTTCTTGCGGAGCACTATTTTTTCGGTACCATCACTTTTGCGTTCAATGACTTCTTCCAGTGGAACCGCAACCTCTTGGATGAGCTCTTCGAGCCCTCGATTTTCAATTACTTTCTCAAGATTTACTTTAACTTTATTCTCATAACTGGAATAAGTATGTACAACATACCATCCCGCTTTACCCATTTCCATCAGACGTTTTGTCTCCTATATCTGCAGTACGTACTGCATAACTAAGCCGATAAGGAAGTCAAACACTCCTGTAAGTAATGCGTAGATGAGAACAATTACAGCAACGGCTAAAAGTGCTTTCTTAACTTGTTCAGCTGTTGGCCATGTCGTTTTTTCAATCTCGCGTCTTACCGCTTTAAGAAAATTTAAGATTCCGCCTTCTTTTGAAGCCATTTCTTCACATCCTTACTTGATTACTTTGTTTCCTTATGCAATGTGTGCTTTTGACAGAACTTGCAATACTTTTCCATCTCAACCCGTTCTGGATTGTTCTTCTTGTTCTTCATTGTGTTATAGTTTCTTTGCTTACATTCTGTGCAAGCCATTGTGATCTTAACTCTCACTTTTTGCACCTCCATATCCCATGACTATTTTTAAGGATAAAAATAATATGTCGCATGGACATATCACTAAGTTACTTTATCACAACAGAACCTAGTGTGTCAATATTACTTCTTCCCAATTAACGCATTTTCCATTATAGCATGGAATCTCTTTCTTTCATATCAAAACCCAAATTGATTTGGGGCTAAATATGGAAGCCGTCTTAATGCGTGTCCACGTTCATTATACAGCCTATTCAACGATAAAACTTCATTAATGTAAATTAAGATGTTATTGACGACTTTATCGTTTTAATTCTTTTTTAACTCCAGTTATAACAATCTGTTTTTTTAGTCCTCTAAAAGCTTTGGAATGAGCTAATTCTAGCTTCTTCAGAAATTTAGTTTAAAAATCCATCCTCTTCAGGGGGATCTTTACGCAACTTAAATTTAAAATCATCTGGCCATTCCTCATCCTCAAAGCCTTCTCCATCCATATCATCTTGGGCTAAATCATTGCTCAACTCAAAGGCAGAATATCCCTTAAGATGGTATCTTGGCATCCAACCTAGAAATTCCTGGAAAATTAAATCTCTCACTTCAAGGTCTGTCACTCCCCATTTCCAACCATAACCTTCGTGGAGTTCAGTGGGAAGCCCTTCAGCATCTCGACCCCGCGCGGAAACAATTAAAGCATGGAGAGATTCTACATCTACCATGGCTTGCTCGTCTTCTGGTGTTAAATCAAAGCACCGAGTGATATAGTCCACAAGATGCAGCATCTCTTCTTGATCCACCCCATAAAACATCTCCATTAAAACTTCTAAAGGAACTACTTTATAATCCCCTCCATAGGATTTAACATCTTCCAAGATTTCAAGGGCATTGATGGTTAAATATTCCGAGTGGAAGTACTCTTGGCCATTAATTTCTTCATAGTAAACCTCATCGGAAAGATTAAGGTCCATATAGCCGTGAGCAATGCCAAGAAAGTCTTCTGGAATCATTACCTCTTCGTTATGACTTGCCGCATGCATTCGCAATAAGTCTTGAGGCGTAATCACTCCGTAATAGTTGATTAGGTTCCAAAGTTCTTGGGCAATTACCGTTGTCGAAATGACTTCATTGACTTCATCACTCCAGCGCAACAGTAAATCTGGTAGAATTCCTTCTTGAATTAAAATTTCTGCATAACTAGCAGAGGAAATATAGGCGTGATTTGGATGTCGAATTGGATAATCCCCTTCAGAAATCTTCTTGAGGTCACTTTTTAACCCTTTAATGATTGACTCTTTTTGACTGGGGGTCACTTCTGTTTCAATATATTCGCCACAGTGCCTCATGAGTATGGCAATCGTCCCCTGATGTAGAGGTAACAGCAACATGGACGGCTCGACTTTCCCAATTGCTAAAATCTTCTTAATCAGCTCTCCCGTAGACCGGCGGCGATCCGATGCTCCGAGCAGTCGAGCCGCCTGCACCAACCATTCTTTATCCATTCTACCCATCAATAGTTTTCGTCTAGCTTCGTTCATAGCCTTCTCCTTGTATCATAAACCCGTAGTCAAGCCAGGATTCTTTTGCGTTTGTTGATTCCTTCTAAAAGAGTTTGAATTGAATATAACATAAAACAAGAGACCGGCAAAAGCCGATCTCTTGTTTTATGTTATATTGGTTTGATTGTTATTACGCCTTAATGGTTGTAACAACGCCTGAACCAACGGTTCTTCCACCTTCACGGATGGCGAATCTTAGTCCTTCATCCATGGCTACTGGTGTGATCAATTCAACATTCATGTCGATATG
>JAAZGI010000358.1 GCA_012511315.1 Clostridium sp. | reverse complement strand
TGTAAGCTTATTTCACTGTTGGAATTACGAACGAAATTTGAAATGGAGATTAGCGAGGCTTATGTTGAGGTTTACGGTGAAACAGGTCGGATAGGCATTGTGGAGGGAACACGATTCCCGGTATCGGCCTTTAAAACAGTGGAGTATGTTTTCTATTTGAAAACAGATCACAGTGACGAGGAGCTTAAGGATTACCTTCGTTTTGTGAATGCAGCTTGCACTATGGGAAATTCGATTTCTGATAAAATTGAGCAAAACTATCGCTTTGTCCGAATTTAAGCTCCATACTGCGGCCTCTTTTGGTATAATAAGAGTTAAGACGAGGTATGCAAATGGAATTATTGGACATTTATAATCGGGAAGGGAATAAAAAGGGAATAACTGTGTTTCGCGGTGAATATATAAGACCAGATGATTATATTTTAGTCGCCCATGTTTATATTTACAATGCAAACAAAGAATTCTTAATTCAACGCAGATCCCGAATGAAGAGAGTTAACTCTGGAAAGTGGGATATTACTGGAGGGGCTGTTCAGGCTGGAGAAACATCAAAGGCTGCTGCCATTCGTGAAACCCAAGAAGAAATAGGGGTGACCCTTGATTCAGAAAAAATTAGATTTGTAGGTCGGAATGTATCGATCAAGCATCTGGTTGATATTTATTTTATTGAGACAGAAGTTGATATTGAAAGCTGTCATCTTCAAGAGGAAGAAGTTTCAGAAGTGAAAATGGTACCTGCTAGAGAGTTGTTGGAAAAAGTTCGAATTTCCAGTTTTCAAGACAAAAGATATATAGAAATTGTAAAGAATGAAATATTTAGACTGTTTGCTGAAGACACAACATCCAAACATATTTTTGAAGGGTAGATTGGTTAAAGAAAAATTGCTGAAGTGACAAGCCATTTTGAACCAGTTTACCTTTTCAAGTTTTCAACGACGATTGATATCTAAAGCTGCCATAATAAGGAGTGAGACGTATGGGATTTAACTTCCGTAAGAGCATCAACATCGCTAAAGGAATTCGAGTGAATTTTTCTAAATCTGGTCCAAGCGTTAGTTTTGGTAAAACGGGAATGCGGTTTTCTGTTAATACAAAAGGACAAGCACGAGGGACGGTAGGGATTCCGGGCAGCGGGGTTCATTATAGAAAACAAGTTAATATTTTTAGTGCCATCAAAAGGTTTTTTAAATCGGATGAAAATATAACCAAAGAAAAGCTTGAAGAGCGATTAGCTGAAGGTCATTTAGATCCCAGTGAGACTGTCTTGACTCAGCAACAGTTATTTGAAAACTATATTGAACGGATTAAAAACGTGCATAAGGAAGTAGATGAGACGTTGGATTGGAAAGAGATACAGAGTCAAGGAGATGATTCAACACCAGAGAGTAAGATGCTAAAAGAACTAGCAGAACTAGTGCTAGCTGGCGATGATGAAGCTTATTTAACCGTAGTTGAAGAGATGCGACCCTTCGATGATTTAACAGAGTTTGGCTCTGATTTTGAAGTTGGAATTACAGTGGATGATTATATGGGGGTAACCTTTAATGTTCATAGTGATTCAGTGGTACCCTCCGAAGTACGTACCGTCTTAAAGTCAGGAAAGGTTTCTGAAAAACCTATGACAATGACGATGCGCAATGCATTGGTGCGCGATTACATTACTTCAACTACATTTCGAGTAGCAAGAGATTTATTTGCCCTTCTACCAATTGATCGAATCGTAATCAATGCTGAAGAGTCGATGCTTAATCCTGCAACAGGGCACGAAGAAGATATGACATTATTGTCCGTGATTTTTCATAGGGAGCAATTTGGAAAACTGAATTTTGACGGAATTGTACCTTGGGAAGCATTAAGTAATTTTGAGCATGCAATGGATTTTAAACCACGCAAAGGTCTATCACCTGTATTGCCACTTAAATAATGGGTGAGTCTAAACTTAAAATGAATGAAAAAAGAATAAAAAAAAGCGCTGGTAAATTGAACCAGCACTCCAACTAAGTTATTAATCTTGGGGAAGATTAGACTGTAACTTGTATTACATATTGATTATAACGTAATGAGACTAGGAAATGTAACTGTAAATGTATAAATATACAATGACGAAATTACCGAATCCTTAACATTTAAGTGGAATAGGGTATTGACTATCTTTTACAATGATGGGATTAATAGCATTTGTCATGAATTTGTAATTAACTTTCGGTGATTTAGCCTATAATTAATCATAATAAGAATTATTTGGTAACAATATGACAATTTTGATATTAACAAAAGAGTTAGCCAGCTAATCTTTGAAAAGTTTATTTGGCACACTTATATCCTGGTTATCGGAAAAAATAACTATTATTTAAAAAAATCCCATGA
>JAAZGI010000357.1 GCA_012511315.1 Clostridium sp. | reverse complement strand
TCCACGGATAAAATGAAAGAAGTGTATTCTACTTCAGTTAATAAAAGATCCTTGGATGAAAGTCCAGAACCCTATAAGCCCATCGAAGAGATTTTAGAGCATATTGGCGAAACCGTTGAAGTAATTGATATCATTAAACCGATTTACAATTATAAAGCCTAATAAGTTAAATAAGCCTAACATAAAGGGAGCCTTAGAAAAAACGATACTTTCTAAGGCTCCCTTCGTTCTTCCTTTTACATCGTTATTTACATCGACTAAAAAACACCTTAAGGTATGCCGGGAAGGTTTGAAAAGGCATACTAAGACTTATGATATATGGAGTTTTTGAGGGGTTAAAGGAGAAAAAGGCCTGAAGAGTGGAGTGTAAAAGCATTTTGACGGAAAAAAGCTTGAAAAGCAAAGAGATTTGATAGATCCCAAAGCGAACATTGGATTATGATAAAGCCATAAAAGAGAAGAGGTGATGGATAAATGGATATAGATAGAAAAATTAAGGAGGCACGCTTAAAGGCAAAGTTAACGCAAGAGCAAGTCACGGAAGTTCTCGGAGTCAGCCGACAAACAATATCAAACTGGGAGAATGAAAAGACTTTTCCAGATATCGTAAGTGTTGTTAAGATGAGTGATTTATATGCTGTAAGCTTAGATCATTTGTTAAAGGAGGAAACATCTATGCCGAATTATCTAGAGTATCTTGAAGACAGTACTAATGTAGTTAAAAGCAAAAAAAACTTATCAAAGCTTATTTTAGGGATAGCTTATCTTGTCATTTGGTCCATTGCAATCATTGTATTCTGGATCTTTACAGGGGAATTTGATGCCATGGGTTACGGAATCATGTATTTATGGATAGTACTTCCAGTCACAACATTTATTATTTCTTTTTTAATTGGGAAAAATAACTTTTGGGGAAAATGGAAATGGATGGTATCTATTGGATTTGGTGCCATGTATATGCTTGGTGAATTTGCTACATTCAGCGCCGCTAATATGCTTGCTTTTGGGAAAATCAATTCACCTGACTTTACTATGATTTTTTATGGTGGTATAGTAGCTCTCCTTGGTTTAGGAGTTGGTAGCTTAATCAATCGACTTAAGCCGAAGAAAAAAGCAGCAAATAAGAAAGCAGTTTTATTCTAAAACAAAAATATAATAAATTTAAAGTTGCGGCGTATTACGCCGCTTTTTTATTGGATTTTGAAGTTTAGTAATTAATGGTTAGTGCTTAGTAAATAAAGGAGAAAAAATAATTTAGAGAAATAGGTTGCTTCGCTTTGACAAAGGAAATTGATATGATAAGATATGTAAGTAAGCACTAACACACATTGAGAAGTTATGGGAGAATTAAAAGTGAATAAAACAACAGCAAGGGAAGATCGAAAGGCTCAAATTATAGACTCAGCAATGAATATATTTGTCGAAAAAGGGTATAACGGAGCAACTACAGCAGGGATTGCCAAGGAAGCTGGAATATCTGAGGTCACGCTATTTCGCTACTTTGCTTCAAAAAAAGAGCTGTTTATGGCAGGATTAGAGCCGATATTAATTACAAGCTTAGAAAACTCGATAATGGCTTCCAAGGATTTACCAGCCATTGAGAAATTGAAATTCATCTTATCAGATCGTATAGAATTTGTTTCTGCTCATCATCAGGTGATTAAGTTAATTTTAATGGAGAGTCAAATCAATCCTGAAGTGATTGGTTTTGATTATGTAAATAAAATTGTTTCTTTATTAAAAGAGTCAATCCAGAGCACAGGAATAAAAATAAAAAATGAAGAAGTTTCGGTTCGTTTATTGATGGGAAGTATTTTATCCTTTCTTTATTTTCCAGAAACAGATCCAGAAAAAATAGAAACATACGTGAATAATCTAGTGTTGAGCATTAAAGCCTAATGAGACAGTTAAGGGAGAAAGATAAGAATGAATAAACTATTTTCGAAAATTGGGCGATTAATAGAAAAATCGCCTTTTAAAGTGCTTTTAAGTTCTTTATTAGTATTTGTCATTTTAATTACAGGTGCCATTAAGGTAAACATGGCAACTGGAAATGAAACACTGGTAAAAACAACCAGCGATGCTTATATTTCAAATCACAATATGGAAAAAGACTTTGGTGGTGACGCCATGATGGTCCTGCTTAATGGAGAACAAAATGATCTCTTGAGTCAAGAACATATAGAAAAGTTATGTAAAGTGGAAGAACGCTTAAAATATGAGGATGGAATCCACTCACTCATTAGTCCATCCAGCGTTGTCCACCAAATTGCCGATAAACAAGCTAAAGAAATTAAAGCAAAGATTCCAGAAATAAGCGATGGCTTAGGAGAAATGTCGGGAAAACTGATTGAGATCGGTGAAGAGCTTTCAAGTAAGACCTTGCCCAATCCTGAAGAAATTGAGCAGAAGCTTGATGATTTAATGGGCAATATGGACCCAGACTTGATCATGGCAGATATGCTAAAACAACAAGAAAAAGAAATGGCTGATATGGATGATCAGGTGGCTACTATGAGTAGCGGACTGATTACTATGGGTGATCAACTAATCACAGTAGGAACAGAGTTGGGTGGTAAAAAGCTACCTGATCCTGAAGACCTTGAAAAAAAGTTAGATGAACTCATGGGGAACTTAGATCCAAACAGCATCATGGAAGAGATGCTCAAAGAACAAGAAGCTGAACTGGGTAAGATGAATGACCAAGTAGCCACAATGAGTGGTGGAC
>JAAZGI010000356.1 GCA_012511315.1 Clostridium sp. | reverse complement strand
CTTTTTTGATATTTTTTAAACTGCACCTGATTCTTCAAGCTCTTTCGCTTCCATCATCGCTTTAACTTTCATTAAGCGAGTAATGGAGGCTCTTTCATTTTCATCCAATTTCATTCGAATAAATCGAATTGTTTCTTGAAGATCAGGGATTGTCATGTATTCCAATGCATTAACACGGCGCCTGGTCCGCTCGATTTCATCGGCCATGAGCATACAAGCTTTTTCAACTTCTGCAAGTTTTAAAAGATTTGGCATAATCTCATGGAGAGTTTCGATGGCATCGTCTAGATCCGCTGATGTATCATTGAATCCATATGGATGAATGGATCCACCGTCAGAGGTTCTAATAAATTCCATGTCAGGAACATTAACTGACATGATGTTCCGTTTTTCAATGGTCAGTCCAATTTGTTCCGTTGGGTACATGAGAGCTTCTTCTAAAGTCTCATCCGTCATCAATGCTCTTGCCAGTAGAAAGTCCTTAAAGGATGCTTCCAGCTCGACTTCAACTTCCTGTCTGAGCTTTTGGTTTCTACGGATCATCTCAATAAACTTCCGCATCAATTCATCCTGCTTATCCTTGAGGAGCTTATGTCCTCGAACTGCAGTTGATAACCGAGCCTTTAGTTTGGTAAGCTCCATTCTCGTAGGGTTGACATTGAGCCTTGCCATGTTTACTCAGCTCCTTTAATGTCCTCGTTATCGAGATACTTTTCAATGTATTCATCACGGATTCTCTTAAGTTCTGTTTTAGGTAAGAGTCTTAAGAGTTCCCAGCCCAGGTTCAGAGTTTCCTCAATGGTCCTGTTACGGTCATATCCTTGTGAAACATATCGTACTTCAAATTCTTCTGCGAAGCGAGCAAAGGCTTTATCGGTTTCAGATAGTGCTGACTCACCAAGAATAACTGCCAGTTCTTTCGCTTCCTTACCAGTTGCGTAAGCTGCAAAGAGCTGGTTCATGGTATCTGCATGGTCTTCACGGGTTTTCCCGTGGCCGATTCCTTTATCTTTCAAACGAGATAGCGATGGTAAAACGTCAATTGGTGGTTCTAAACCACGTTTATAGAGATCACGGGACAGAATAATCTGGCCTTCAGTAATATAACCTGTAAGGTCTGGGATTGGGTGAGTTTTATCATCTTCAGGCATCGACAGAATGGGTATCTGTGTAATCGAGCCTTTTCTTCCCTTGATTCGACCTGCTCTTTCATAAATTGTAGAAAGGTCCGTGTAAAGATATCCTGGGTAACCACGACGTCCTGGAACTTCTTTTCGGGCTGCTGAAGTCTCACGAAGAGCTTCGCAGTAGTTGGTCATATCAGTCATGATGACAAGAACTTGCATGTCTTTTTCATAAGCCAAGTATTCTGCACAAGTTAGTGCCATACGAGGCGTTGAGATACGCTCAATGGCTGGGTCATCGGCTAAGTTCATAAATAAAACGGCACGGTCGATGGCACCAGTTCGGGTAAAGTCATCCACAAAGAATTGTGCTTCTTCAAAAGTGATTCCCATTGCAGCAAAGACAACGGCGAATTTTTCACCAGACCCAAGAACTTGAGCCTGTCTTGCAATTTGAGCCGCTAGTTCTGCATGAGGCAGACCAGATCCCGAGAAAATCGGAAGTTTTTGTCCACGAACCAGTGTATTTAGGCCATCAATGGCAGAAATACCAGTTTGAATAAATTCTGACGGGTAGTCTCGAGCTACAGGGTTAATAGGGATACCATTGATGTCCATTCTTTTCTCTGGAATTATTCTTGGACCATCATCTTTTGGTGTTCCCATTCCGTCAAAAACACGACCAATCATATCTTCAGAAACACCCAGCATTAGTGGTCTTCCTAAGAAACGTACTTTTGAAGTGGGTAGGTTGATTCCAGCTGAGGATTCAAAGAGCTGAACCATGGCTCTACCGCCATTGACTTCGAGCACTTTTCCGCGCCGGATAACTCCTGATTCCATTTCAATTTCTACCAATTCATCGTATTTAACGCCTTCAACTTCATCGACAACCATTAGGGGTCCGACAACTTCTCGAACCGTCATATACTCTTTAATCATTGCCTAATCCCCCTTTCTCGATCATCGCATCCATATCCTTTATTAGGTCTTCACGGATCAAATCGATTTTTTCAAGTTCTTCTTCACCCAGATATTTTGATCTGGCAATTCGGTCACGAATTGGCATCTTTTCAATTTCACTTAAATAAACGCCATTTTTAAGACCTCTTTGTCCTTCATAGTAGAAGGCCAAAACTAGCTCCAGCATTTTTGTTTGTTTTTCTCTAGAAGAATAAGTATCAATATCATGGAAAGCATTCTGCTGAAGAAAGTCTTCACGAAGAGACTTGGCTGCTTCCAGCTTAAGCTGATCGGCTTCGGACAAGGTATCTTTACCAACCAGCCGAACAATTTCATTCAACTGATTTTCGTCTTGCAATAGAGTCATCGCTGTACTTCGGTTTTTAGAGAAGTTTTCATCGACGTTCTCATTCATCCATCCATCCACTTTTGTCTGATACAAGGAATAAGAGTCTAACCAGCTAATTGCTGGGAAGTGGCGCCGATAAGCAAGGTTTGCATCCAATCCCCAGAACACCTTAACAATACGCAAGGTTGCTTGAGAAACTGGCTCGGATATATCTCCTCCTGGAGGTGATACGGCTCCGATAACTGTCAATGTACCAATCCGTTCTTTGGATCCTAAAAGGACCGCTTTTCCCGAGCGCTCGTAGAATTCAGCAGCACGAGAAGCTAGATAGGCTGGGTACCCTTCATCTCCAGGCATCTCTTCAAGACGTCCGGACATTTCACGCAAGGCTTCTGCCCACCGTGAGGTGGAGTCTGCCATGATTGCAACAGAATAACCCATGTCACGGAAGTATTCTGCAATAGTGATCCCCGTATAGATAGAAGCTTCACGAGCCGCAACCGGCATATTAGAGGTGTTAGCAATTAAAACCGTTCTCTTCATCAGGGATTGACCGGTTTTCGGGTCAATTAGCTCTGGGAATTCCATTAGAACGTCTGTCATTTCGTTACCGCGTTCTCCACAGCCAACGTAAACAACAATCTCAGCATCTGCCCATTTAGCTAACTGATGCTGAACAACTGTTTTACCGGAACCAAAAGGTCCTGGAACAGCAGCCGTTCCACCCTTAGCTACTGGGAAAAATGTATCGATTACTCGCTGTCCAGTCAAGAGTGGTTCTTCCGGATTCAATTTACTTTGCACCGGACGACCTCGACGTACTGGCCATTTCTGCATCATCATAATCTCTTTGTCGCCCTCATCTGTTGAAAGGACACAAATTGTTTCACTCACAGTGTGTGGACCACTTTCAATGGATTTAACCGTTCCGGTTATATAGGGTGGTACCATGATTTTATGAGAAACAATGGTGGTTTCCTGAACAGAGCCCAGGACATCTCCACCTACTACTTTATCTCCTACCGCAACCTCAGGAACAAAGTCCCATTTCTTATCGCGATTTAGTGGTGGAAGTTCAACGCCTTTAACCAATAGGTCTCCAGCTACTTCACGGAATTCTTCCAGCGGACGCTGGATTCCATCGAACATTGCCTCTATTAAACCAGGTCCAAGCTCAACCGACAAAGGCTCCGATGTGGTGTACACAGGCTCGCCCGGTCCGATTCCAGCTGTTTCTTCATATACCTGGATAGATGCTCTATCATCACGCATCTCTATGATTTCGCCAATCAGTTTCTGGTCTGAAACTTGTACAACGTCATAAAGATTAGCTTCATCCATTCCCTCGGCAACAACCAAGGGTCCGGATACTTTGATTATTTTTCCAACTTTCAATCTTGTGCTCTCCTTTAAAGAATATTAGATCCCACGGCTTTTTCCACATTATCTCTGATTCGCTGCATTCCAATGTTCAGGGTTCCCTGGTTGGAAGGAATCAAAATAACGGCCGGTGTCATGATTCGGTTATATCGATCAATGGTTTCCGGAATCGCCTGTGCCGCTTGCTCTGTGATAAATATGATTCCATACTTATCACGGGCTAGTTGGTCGATGATCTTACGTGCTTCCTCTGGTTGGATCACTGGATAAACATCCACGCCCAAGGCCTTGAAAGCTAAGATCGAATCTTTATCGCCGACAACAGCTACTTTATACATACATATCACGCAACCTTTCCCGTAATCTATCCGGTGAAATGTTGTTCAGCTTTGAAACCATAATCATCCTTAGATTTTTATTTTCCCGCTCTTTAGCTGCAATATATCCAAAGAGTGGTTCTGGTCCAAAGACAACCTGTTTGGCCGGCCGTATGGTATGAATTAATCCATTTTCCAACTGCCGTTCCATTTCACCTAATCGCCCCGTTGCTTGAAAGGAATCAATGCCTTTGCTTAAAGCTGGGCCAATTTTTTTACCGCGGAAGCGATTTGCAATTTGCTCTGGTGAATCCGTTGCCGATTCCAATACTTCACGCACTGGAATTTCGCCACCGGGAACCACCACTTCTTTGATAAAACGGGGATCCTTATCCTGCTTTTTCGTTCTCATAAAGGCCAAGAGGTTGAAACTGTCAATTTGGTAGCGAATATAATTTTTGATCATGTCCACGTCTCTTAAGTTTTTCAAAATATCATTCATGTGGCTAAAGTAAGCTTTATCCACGATAAAATCCAATTGTTGAGGATCGCGATTTTTAGAGAATTCATCTCTTGCAAGCGCGGCAGCCTCTGCAAACTGTTGGCCGGAGTCTTTCAAATTATTTGATTCGAAATTCGACTTAAATGCCTGAGACGGCACGGTGCCTAATTCAGAAAGAACAGGAACCTGATCTTGTCCCAGAGCCTCAGCTTTTAGAAGCATTTTCAAATTTTGATAATCGTAACGTAGCGATAAAAGAGCGATTATTTTCGGGTCTTTTACCTTGCGATTAATATCATCATAAACTCGGTCCATTTCATTGCTTAATACAGTTTCAAAATCTTCGGGGCGTTTCACATTCCCCATGGATCGGCTATACTCTGTCTCTTGAAGAATTTTCAATACTTCATCAGCAGATTCAGCTTCAACCATTCTTTCAACCTTTATCGGATCCAGCAGGCGTTTTTCATATACTCGCATGGTAGCTACCGCTTGGGTATACTCCATTCTGTCCATGAACTTCACCTCCTAGTTTGGAAAGAGGATTTTAGATGCTTCGGCTTCCAGATCCTCCCTGAGATAATCTAGAGTCGTTTCTAACGAGTGATTCTCAATGACGCCCTTTCGGTCGATAGCAAATCCAGAAATTCCCTCTTCTTCTTTTACCTTAGCATGACCTAGCAAAGTTTTTACTTTGTCCGCAAGGCTTGGTTTAACAATAACTACTTCATCGTCTTTAAAGGTACGCCCTTTAAGATTTTTAGCAATATAATTAAATTCTTCTTCTAAGGGCATACTCTTGATTCCATCTTGGACCTTGTCCAAAACGCGATCAATGATTTTCCCTTTGGCAGTAAGCATATCATCACGAAGCTTTAGATTAGCTCCTGATACAATTCGCTCAGCCAGTAATTTTGATTCTTGGTCTGCCCGTTTTAGAAGAAGCTCCTTTTTAGCAAGGGATGTTTTTGTTGCCTCCTCAACCTTTTGATCCACCTGAGTTTGAGCTTCAGCGAGAATCTGTTCTGCAGTTTGAGCGGCTTCCTTCAATATTTCGTCAGTTAGTTTTTGAATATCAGCCATTTACAACCCCCCGCTCTTAAGCTAAACCGAGCAGCATGATGGAGATAATAAAGGCTAATAGTGCGTAGGTTTCAACCATAACCGCATAGATAATTCCTTTAGTTGTTTGTTCTTCATTTTTAGCTAAGATGCCAATACCGGCAGCTGCTGTCTTACCCTGTTCGATACCAGAGCCTAGTCCAACAAAAGCAATGGGCAATGAAGCTGCAAGAAGTAACATTCCGTTAACCAATGTTAAATCTGGATTGATTCTCAAGAAAATAAATAGTCCGATAACGAATCCATAAAGACCCTGTGTTCCAGGTAGCAACTGTAGAATCAAAGATTTTACAAACTTTTCAGGTTCTTCTGCAACTAATCCAGCTGCGGCTTGTCCTACAGTTCCAACTCCCTTTGACGATCCAAGACCAGAGAAAATTGTGGCGATAGCTGCTCCTAAAGCTGCTAAAAACATCCCGCCATTGTCCACCATAAATTCAAAGAATGTCATATTAATTAACCTCCAGGTTTGTTTTGTTATTTTTTAAAATTTGTTCTAACCAATGTATCATTGAGGATACAAGATTATTCAAAATTCTCTACATCTGAGTAATTGATATACTTTGGTTCCTTTTTCATCTTGTTAAATGCTTTTCCGCCACCTTCATAGAACTTTCCGAAAAACTCTACATAAATTAACCGTAAGGAGTGAACGTAAGCACTCAGCATAGACAACATCAAGTTAAATACATGTCCGGCTAAGAAAATCAAAGCTGAGAATGGTAATAAATACCACGCACCGCCGACCATTCCGGCCATCATATTAAAAGCCATCCCAATAAATCCACTGGATAGTCCAAGAGCCATCAGTCTAGAGTAGGAAACAAAGTCACCAATCCAGCCTGAAAGACCGTACAGTTCATATACGCCTCCGGCAATTCGGCCTCCCCACCCGAGAGATGCTCGAGCGGCAAAGAGAACAATGCCGACCATACCTGCGATCATTACCCATTGGGCGATAGTTCCAACAATAGCTGGAAGGTTCAATGGACCTGCTAGTAACATTAAAATTAGACCCGTTAAGGTCATGTACCAGAATAGAACATCAAACACCGCATCCATCGGTTTACCATCTCGGATTAGAACATAGGCTTTAATAGCTAGTCCAAAGAAGAGATGGATTCCACCAAGTATGACTGAAAGAATCATAATCGTCATGAAATCTTCACTTGGATTTAGTAGTCTGGGCAATCCCAACTCTAACGAGAAGAAGGATCCGTAAATAAGTCCCCAGAAGATGGAAGGTATAGACAGGTAAAAGAAGAACTGTACAAACCGTGCCATACTTTTACTTAGATTCATTTTCTTTAACGCATAAGCTGTTCCTAAAAACATGAGCAATCCATATCCCATATCTCCAATCATCATTCCAAAAAAGAAGAAATAGAAAGGTGCTAATAGTGGAGTTGGATCAATTTCATTGTATTTAGGCAAAGCATACATTTGAGTTACATCCGTAAAGGCTCGAGCAAACTTCCCGTTTTTCAACATAATCGGAACATCTGGATCATCCTTATCGGCAGCTTCTGTGGTGAGGTAATATTTATCACCCACTGCTTTTGTAATGGTTTCTTCAAATTGGGAGACCATCTCAGTTGGGACGTAGCCCTGAGTAGCTTTTGTAAACTGTGTATTGGTGAAACGATCATCTGCTACGAGGCGAAGTTTTTTGTTCTCCAAATACTCATAGGCTAATTCAAGCTTGGATAAATCTTTAGCAAACAACTTTAATTCATTTCGCGTTTCGCGTTGTTTGGCCTTTAATTCAATCAATTCTTTATTTAGACGCTGTTTACGAGCTATTGGTTCTTCATCGTAATCTGGTTTCATCTGCGAGAATGCAAACTGCCTTAAAACTTCTTGTAAGGCTTCTTCATCTTTAGGGTGAGTGAGTACTAAATACCAAATATCTGTTTTTGTTCCCCCTACCGTTTTCAGGGAAGTTAATTCCAGTTTGCGAATGTTCGCTTCGAATTCGTCACTAATCTTTCGAGGAACGGCACCTAAAATACCTTGAGCCATTTTCAGGCGATCTAGTACTTTCGGGGACACGTCCAAACTTGTCCAGTTTGACACTTCCTCAATTTCAGTTCTCAGCTTGGTTTCTTGATGAGTTAAGTTGTCAAGCCGATCTGCTATTTCTTTTACTTGTCGGTAGGTTTCTTCCCAGCCGCTTTCTTGAACTGTTTTTTCCAGCTCAGAAAAACGAATGATTTGATTCCCTTCCTGTAGTCCTTTGAGTCCTCCGGGTCGTTCATCGTAATTGCGCAAAAGGTTAATTGCATATTGTACCTTCTGCACCTCATCATTTACGTTAACGACTGCCTCTGAGGTTTTTCCTGTTTTTGTTTCTTCCTCCACTTTTTCGCCGGTTTCTTCAAGCTGTGGTTTAACTAAATGAACGTAATTAAACTCCTGAAGTCTTTCCAACAACACCTCTTGATCCCGGTCGAAGGTGTAAAGGTTAAATTTAGTCATATTAACGATTGCCATTTTACTTCACAATCCTCTCTAATATGGCAGTTGCAGCCTTATCTACTTCTGCATCAGTCATGTTTAAAATTGAATTGACTGCTGCTTTTCCTTCCTCTAGAACACCTTGGATTGACTGCTCAGCTTCAAGCTTTGCATCATTCTTTCGCTGTTCTGCCTCCTGCCGGGCTTCATCCATGGTTTTAGCATCATTTGCTATTGCCTTCATATCAGCCTCTTTTAAAAGTTCTTTAGCCTTTAGTTGGGCCCTTGAGACCAACTGGGCCGCTTCTTCTTCTGCGTGCAGAATTTTATCGATCGTTTCCTTCGCCAATATCTCACCGCCTTTATATTAAAAAATTAGTACAGTTATGTTGTAGTTGTATATTTTTAACAAAGAAAATTTCCTTCGCTAAAATCAAGTGTTGTATTTTTATACAGGCCGATAATCTTTGCCCTCTACATGCTTCACTTTAATTATTTCTGAAGTTGCTAAAGAATAGAAAACGTGAGTATCTTCTTCTATAATTTTTTGACTTTGCCAAAAAGATAACACATTAATTTTAAACCTAGCAACGGTTCCTTTCAACCATGAATTTTCATTGTCATCGTTTACTAGTCGTGCTCTCAAACTGTTATAGTTTTTGTTTCTTAACCATTCAGGCACATGACCCTTGCGATTCATTAAAATATAGTCGAACCTTAGTAAATCAGCCAAAATAGCCGCATTTTCACCCTCCAGTTCTTTGCATAAATCCAAGATCACTCTGTAGTAATCGTCAGAGTGTAACCGGTTTTTCTTCTTTTGATACTCTGATAAATAATCAGCCATTTTTATAAATAAATCCCAATAATCACCGGGATTACTCAGGAGAAAATTCATTGAATTGACATATTTACCCGAATTATAGTATTTATCGGTTATTTCATCAATTTTTTTAATTTTATGCAAATCCCAAAAGCTCATGTGGGCAGTTTTCAAGACTTCATAAGGTGGCCAGTCACGGTAAACAATTCCCAGCTCATTCCGGGATTTGTATAGAGGGGACCCCTTTAAAACCTTTAAAAACCCTACTTGTAGCATCTGGGGTTTCATCGCAAGGGATTCATTGAAGCTTTGTTTAAAACTTATCAAGCTTTGACCTGGTAATCCAGCAATAAGATCAGTATGAACATGAACATTATTCCCAGCAATAATCTGACCTAAAGTCTTGGTTAATTGCTCAGGGTCATCTTTTCGTTGAATCAATTGTAATACTTTGGGGTTCGTCGACTGGATTCCCGCCTCAATTTGAAACAGTCCCTTAGGAGATTGGTTCAAAAGTTTTATGATACGGTCGCTTAACGTAGCTGCTCCTACTTCAAAATGAAATGAAGTTTGATAGTTGTTCGCCACCGTTTCATTCACAATAAATGAGAGCACCTCAAAAGACCACTTTTCCGCAACATTAAATGTTCGATCAACAAACTTAACCAGTGGAACCTTTGCTTTTAGAAAGACTGTTAGTTCCTCACAGACCATATCTACTGGCTTATGTCGCAACTTGCGATCAATCGACGACAAACAATAGCTGCACTCATAGGGACATCCTCTTTGACCTTCATAGTAAATAATTCGATTTTTCAATCCCTCTAAACTAGATGGATCATAGGGAAATGGAACTTCTTTCATATCAATCAAATCCACTTTTCCGGTACTCTTTATTTCATTATGAACGCTTTTCAGATAAAGGCCTGGAACATTTTCTAGTGCTTTTAGCCATTCCTCAGGTTTTTTCGCACCGTCATTTTTAGCAATCCGCAAAGTTTTTAAAAGGCCTGGGAAAATCGCCTCCCCTTCCCCTGCCATAACACCATGAGCAGCTGTTGAGGCAAGAAATTCTTCCGCATCATAAGCAACTTCTGGTCCACCACAAAGGATTAGCGTGTCTGGATAGACTTTATTAAAAGCACTAATTAACTGTTTGATCAATGAAATGTTCCAGATGTAACAGGAAAAAACCAGTAAATCCGGATGATGTGAGATTAAATCCGCCAAGATAAAATCGACATCCTCATTAATGGTTGTTTCATATAAACAAACATCTTCGGATGCCTGCTTTCCAATTTGCTCAAGATAGCGCAAAGCTAAATTTGAATGTATAAATTTCGAGTCTACTGATGTCAATAAAATACGCATAATACGTCTCCTTTGCGTTATCAATATCATATCACATTTTAAGATTTGGTTACAGATTAGACAGGTTTATTAAATATTATTCATCATTTTGTCTTCCTAACGGACACATAATTCCCGTTTTGTTTTCACGTTTTATTGTAGAGCTTTTTAATGCTCTCACTAACTATTTTTAGAGAGAATTTTTATCACAGTGAAGTAACCTATTTCAACTTTATTTTCCAAATTGCCTAAGTAAAATCAACCTTTCCCTTTAACACCATTTTTCAAAGTTCTTATAACTAAGATGTTCTCTCTTTCTATTTTACAGTTCTATTTTACGGTTCTATTTTACGGTTCTATTT
>JAAZGI010000355.1 GCA_012511315.1 Clostridium sp. | reverse complement strand
TGAAAGCTTGATGGTCCTTAAAATATAATACTCCCCTTTGCTGGGTGCTTATTTACCAGCCAATCTAATAAATTAATCCACATCGCTAATTTATTCATTTACCCTTAGCTTCAAAATTCCTTAGTAGAGTAACTAGCTTTCGGAAATCCGAATGTAATCTCTGGCTGTAAATCTAATTTTATAACCCTGAATTGTAAAATTAAGCTAGAAAAATAATCTTTAACTCATTAGGAAGCATCGGTACCACAGGAATTTGGTCGAGTAATTTGTACCTATCACCTTTGCATTTAATAAGAGCACCTAAACTTTATGCTTTACCAAGCTTTGAAATCTAGGTGCTTTTATTTTTTCTTCATGTTTTATTTTGAGGGGTTCGGGACTTATTCTAACTAGAGATTGACTCCTTTGATTTTTATGAATATCTTCCAGCTATTTATCCCTTCGTTTATCTATTTAAATTATTCGTAGGTGAATAGCTTGGGGTTTCCGTTCCCAATCCCAAAGTTCAGGCGACCAGAATCTCACCCATTCTTTCATTTCTGCGTGTTCTGGATGTTTAGGATTTAACATGATTTCCCTGAAATTTATAAACCCACCGACACCACCAACGTCTTCTGGTGGTGTTCGTCCCTTTGCTTCAAGAAGATAAGGCAATTCACCATCATATTCCTCAATCACTCGAACTAGTTGAATATGATGTTCCCAGTTATCTCCATAATCATAGGTATATATCATTTGTTTATGGTTTGGAAAAATCTCATCCAAGGTATGTTCTTCCATTAACACTGCTCTTTCATCAAATTCTAGATTTTCCTCATAGGGAACTATTCGGACCACTGTTTCTTGTGTCGCTTCATTCATTAGGGTGAAATCAAATAGATGGTAGTCTTCCCAGTCAAAAACTTCCTGTAATACCCTGTGGAAATGAGTAAACTTTATCCCTGCCGGAACAATTATTCTCCGTTCTGCTTGATAGACTTCAAGATCGAGGGTTACCAAAAGTTCAAAAGCTCGGCTTTTAAAGGCTTTCATCCCGGTTAGTTTGGTTAAGGCATCAGCCATCGCTTTATGGGGTTCAAAGGCTTCATTAAAGTTTTTAGAGTAGTTAACGAGTCTATAATTTGTTGTCGCGCCCACAGTATCAGAGAACATTTTTTCAGTGCCATGATATTGATGTCCTATACGGATTGCACATTCCAGACCTGCTTTTGATACATGGCTCGCTGCTGTTCTATTACTGTTTTTTACAAACTCTAAGTCTCCAGCCAATAGCATGTATTCCCTTACCAGCTCTGGATTTAGATTCATGGATAAAAGTGTATGTTCAATAGCATTTTTCATCATTTCTGGAACATTTTTTAAATTTTTCCGTTTCACTTGATAAATAGCAACGGTGAATAGTGTTGCATTATTTACTAAGACGAGCAAATCTTCCGTTCTGCGATTGCTCCATACATTGGTCCAATTAGCCGTCCAAGTAAACAAAGGATTTAAAGTTTCATCGGTAGGCGGAAGCTTTAGTTTTAAAGCATCCGCTAGCTTTTTAGTCAGTGCAATTTTCATCATTCATCCCTCCATCGATATAGTTTCAGCGCCCCTACTGGTTCACTTCTATCAATAATAGCTTATTCAGCATTTGAAAACAGGAAGCAAAATAATACCTCATGCATCATTTGAAAACAGCAACCGAAAAAGCGAAACCCTTGATTTAATATTCTGCGTCTCATAAATCTAGTCTTCAATGTAACCTTAATAATCCCAAACCTCATTTTATATCCTTCTTTATTAGAATAAGATTCAGTATATAACCTAACCACCTGCTATTCCTGATGTTCGAATCTGCTGAACAATTCAGCCTCAATTTCTAAAATATCGTCAATCGGTATTTTCGTTGTATCCTCCATGACTAGAACCCGTTCATATTCATCTATTTTCTTCACGCATCCGGAAGATGTAATATAAGCACCGCCAGCCTTCAAAGAATCCCGCTGAAAGTAAGTGATGGATACTTTGGGTTGCTGATCCATTTGATCTTGAAGGATAGCTAGTCTGGCATTTAAATCTGCCTTGATATATTCGTCTAACTCAACTCGTGAATCGGTTAACCTGGCCGTTTCAATAATGGCAGCGCCAAAGCCTGTTAGCGCAGCAAAGGGTGAAAATTGTGCCGCACGATCATGGAGAGACATGGCTGGATGTTTCGTTGAAATAGGACGTGTCAAATTAATAATGTCATCATATGGATTCTTCAAGCCTTGTGCCCTCCAATCTGGCGATTGCGATCGGTCGTAGTAGCTCCTTCTTCAAGGTTCATGCCCTTCAGGACCGAGTTTTTGCCAAACTTATTCTTAATTTTGATGACGGTCTCCTGAATGGTTTTTTCTCGTTCCAATAAGGCTGCTTGCTCCGCATTTTTCTGTTTGACCTCGGTGTAATCCGTGAAAAAATCAAGTTGCTCAACAGAAGCCTTCTTTACTATGCTGCTTTCATCAACTAGCCGATTGGCCGTTATATTGATTCTTCTTACCAACAAATTCTCATCTGCGATCCGATCAAATAACTCCATCATTGCATCCATGATTAGCATGGTGGAGCTAGTCTGTTGTTCCAAGTTTATTGTGCCATGGGCCTGCTTTGGTGTCTTGCGACCATATTGGTCTAACGTCACCTCGCCTGTGTAGGCCCCGCTAATCTCAGGATTGGTGAGGTTTTCAATGTCATAGCCCAAGGTCAAAACCATCTGGTCGGTGACAAGTCCCTTGGCAACTAAGTCAAAAACTAGAAGATCAGTCATTTCTCGTACTATTAGCTTGGCTTTAGCAAAGCCATAGGCGGTTTGAAGTACTTGCCCTGAACTAATACCTTTTGTACTAGGCTTATATGCCTTAATGTCTGCAATGGTGCAGGGCTCATAGCCCCAGGCGTGATCAATTAAAAGTTCTGCATTGATACCAAAGAGCTCATAGAGCAAATCTTCATTATAGTAGTCACTGGGTTTGCCCACCGAACATCGGGCCACATCCCCCATGGTAAATAGGCCCTGGGCCTTTAGTTTCTTTGCATAACCCTGTCCGACCCGCCAGAAATCCGTTATCGGTCGATGAGTCCAAAGCAGTTGACGATAGCTTGTTTCATTCAGCTCAGCGATACGTACACCATCCTTATCGGGGAGAATCCGCTTAGCTCCGATGTCCATGGCTATTTTAGCCAGATAAAGATTTGGACCAATTCCAGCTGTAGCTGTGACACCGACGGTTTTAAGAATATCCTGAATCATCATCATGGTCATCTCGCGAGCTGTGAGTTGATAGGTGTCTAAATAGTCCGTGACGTCAATAAACACTTCGTCAATGGAATAAACATGAATATCCTCGGGGGCTACATATTTGAGATATATATCATAAACCCGCGTACTATACTCCATATACAAAGCCATCTGTGGTGGTGCGACAATGTAGTCAATCGCCAGTTGCGGTGAGGTCTTTAAAAGTGCATGATCATAAGACTTGCCAGTGAATCGATGTCCTGGTGCTGTACT
>JAAZGI010000354.1 GCA_012511315.1 Clostridium sp. | reverse complement strand
TTAACTCTTTCAACTTTAACGGGAGCTTTGTCGCCATCATTACCACAACAGTTTCAGCAAAGAAAATAATTTGAACAATCGATACTGCCACTACAATGTATCTAGCCCCAGGATGAATTACATCAATCTGGTTTTTAATCAATAATACGGGCAGGAACATCTCTGCGATTCCTACTGGAAAAGAAGGTGCAATTTCTGCCACATTGGGAACTCTAAGTAAGTGGAGCAAGGGCTCAAATATCTTGCCTAAATAAATGAAAACCTTAGTTTCCTCAGCAATAATCAAAGAAGCCGTTCCTACTGCTGCCAAAAGACCCAGCACTTTTGGGATAACTTCCAAGCCATCTTTTAAACTGGATGCTATTTCTAAGGGCAAAGGATTTGCTGTATAGGCTTTTTTAGCCATGCGATCAACGCCAGTTTTAAATACGTTTTCGCCGGTATGAGATTTAGTTCTGCGATCTTCTTCCGTTTGAACCCGACCATCCAAATACACATCTTTCTTTTTACTAAAGAGTGGAATTCTCGCAATGAATGCACTCACGATCATTGTTAATAGGAGAGAGGAGAAATAAACGGAAAGAAAACGATCTTCTAATCCAGCTGTCTGAATAACCATATAGGCAAAACCAACACTAACAGCACTAAATCCTGTTACTACAAGAACTGCTTCCTTTTCCGTATAAACACCACGTCGGTATAATTTACTGGAAATTAAAACTCCTACTGACGAAGAACTAACAAAAGAAGCAATTGCATTAACGGCTGCACGACCTGGAACTTTCCAAACAGGGCGCATCAAAGGCTCCATGAGTGATCCAATCAAGTCGATAAAACCATAGTTCAGTAAGAAAGGCATGAAAACACCACTCACCACAATTATCCAAAAAACTGCTACAACAATCGCTGGAATGATAGTTCCTCCTGTTGCATCGCCAACTATTATGTCAGGAAATTGGAGCGCTGTGGTTTTATGCAGTGTATAGGCCATGGTAAAAAACCCACCTAAAAGATAAAGAAATGGATGAAACACCGAATCTTCCTTAAAGTAATCTCGTAAACGACCACTTTTCGCTATAAATTTACCATAAAAACTTAAGAATCCAGTTGCTGCAATTAAAAGTGAAATCCCCCACAATCCTACATCCCCTAATACATTGATAAAAAAGTTGTAGATGATTCCAAACACCATGTCTGTCTTCCCATTATAGGTAATAGGTATAAAAAATATTAAAATCGCTACGGCTGTGAATAACAAGCCCTTAATGAGACCTGCTGAGTAATTTGTTTTTGATAAATTGAATGAGTCAATTACTGCCAAGTCATTCAAATCAAGATTTTGATCATTAATTTGCTTTTTAGTAAGAACGGGCCTGTCTTTTGGCAGGCCGTCCTTGGTGGTTAATTTGTTATTCAATTTATTCACCACTGTTTAATTCGTTTTTTCTCTTTAGTGCAAGTCCTGAAATAAATTCAAAAACTAAGTTTGCAGCTAATAATGATGT
>JAAZGI010000353.1 GCA_012511315.1 Clostridium sp. | reverse complement strand
ACCGGTTCAGGGATTAAATATATCTTGGAATCTGGTTTATAGCCGGAGTAATTAGACAAAGAACAACACCTCCATACTTTATAATCCTATTGTCTCAGGATATGGAGGTGCTTTCTATATGGTATCTATTTTACGCTTACAAAGAAAACAATAAAGTTTAAGCTGAAATTACCGTTTCAGAAGATATTTTCTCAACTGAACCTTCAATATTACAGCCGAATGTAAGATTAATAGAGAAAGATAGGTTGATACAGATATCAGGAAAAAGTCAGTTGATTGGCTTGACCTAAAACAACACAATTCAAGATATCACCTTAAAACCAAAAAAAACCAGGAGGGATATAAATGAGTTTTTACAAAGAGAATAAAAATGAAATCATGACAATGCATCTGCTCTCGCAAATTGTAGGGAAAATTAAATTAGAATATGCAGCCCAGGAACCTCAATGGGCGCATGTAATGCTGGATATTACATCCAGGGGATTTTCTACAGGATTAATAAAACTAGATGATAGTTACTTTGAAATTCAAATTAATTTAATGGACAATGCTATAGAGATTAAAACGGAACAAGACATGAAGTCCATAGATCTTGAAGATGGAAAGACAATCAGCCAATATTATAAAGAAATAGTGGAGCCTAGTAAGGATCTTGGTCTGGCCATCTCAATTCAAACCAACCCTCAAGAAATGGAGTGGAAGACACCATTTGAAGAAGATAATCAGCATCATCACTACAAAGAGGATACAGCTAGAAAAATTCTTCAATGGTTCCAGTTTGCTTGGGATGCCCTACAAGAGTTTATTGCTCCGATTAGGCAAAGAAAGGTTTATCCAGGTCTATTTTGGGGAACCTTTGATGTTGCAACAATCGTTCTTTATAATCAATACGAACCTTTCCCAGATGATAGTAAAATCATAGAAAGAGCTGCCTTTGATGAGCATATGGTGGAGCTTGGCTTTTGGCTCGGAGATGACAACTTTGATTATCCTACCTTCTTCATTCTTCCCTATCCCTTTGTTGACACAGATTTAAAAATAGATGAGACCTTCCCAGAAGGAAGTTACTTTAGCCCCAAAATGGCTGAATACCTCTATGAAATAAAAGAGGATCTAGATCAAGTTCAATCCAAGCAGGCTATAAAATTTATGGAAGCTTCTCTAATGAAATCAATGGAGTTTTTAAAATGGGAAGACACTGAATACTATTTTAAGGTGCTCAAAATGAAGAAGAATAAAGAACGAAAATAAAAATAAAAAGAAAGCTATACGCCTTGTTTCAATTCAAGGTGTATGGCTTTTATTGCTCCTAGAATCGACTTAACTATTCCTGGAAATTTTAAAATATAGGATTAACTTTTGTCAAAGAGGTGTTATAATATAAAAAGTTATTCAAAATTAAATAAAATCGATCAACTCATATATGCTCTGAATATGGCGGAGCGTCTCTACCTAAAACCAAGAATTTTAGACTATGAGTTAGGATTTGTATTAGATACTTCCTAACCATATTATTTTTTGGTGGGGAGTTTTTTGTTTTTTGAAGACTAAGATTGATGAAGAAAAAATACAGGGTAGCGGTAGGAGGAAATGGTATGGAAAAACAAAGAGAATTGGATGAGATAAAATACAAAATTGAGGATGTTCCACCTTTAGGGGTATCGATCATCTTAGCCCTGCAGCATATTTTAGCTGCTTTCGCTGGAATTGTTGCAGTACCCTTAGTCGTATCCGCAGCCCTTGGACTAAGTGTTAAAGATACAACCTTTATGGTGTCGGCTACAATTTTCGCCTCTGGCATAACCACAATTATTCAATCCAAGGGCATTGGGCCGGTTGGTTCAAGAGTAGCGGGAATGATGGGAACCGACTTTACCTTTGTTAACCCCTCCATTAGTGTGGGGGCAAAGCTTGGAGTAGCAGGAATTGTTGGTGCTACTATTTCAGCATCTTTTATCGAAGTGATTTTAAGTCGATTTATCAAACCTTTAATGAAGTTCTTTCCCCCTTTAATTACGGGTACAGTAGTTTCTTTAATTGGAATAACCCTTTTGCCAGTAAGTATTGATTGGGCAGCTGGGGGATTTGGGGCAGCAGACTATGGATCCATTAAAAATTTGTCGGTGGCTTTTACCATTATGGTGTTTACGATATTGTTAAGTCATTATGGAAAGGGGATGCTTTCGACAGCAGCTGTATTCATTGGAATGGTCTTTGGCTATTTAATTTGTATTCCATTGGGCATGGTAGACTTAACTGCTGTAGGCGATGCAGCCTGGATTGCCGTTCCAAGCTTACTTCGCTATGGCGTGAAATTTGATTTGGCTTCCACCTTATCCTTTGCGCCAGCCTATGTAGTTTCAGCAATTGGAACTATTGGTGTCATGATGGCTGTGGGTGAAGCTTCCCAAGTCAAAATCAGCAGTGAACGGGCAGCAGCTGGGGTCTTGGCCGATGGGGTTGGCTCCATGTTATCTGGATTCTTTGGAGCAGGACCTAACACAGCTTTTTCTCAAAATGTTGGGCTGATCACTTTAACCAAAGTAGCTAGTCGACATGTCATGGTTATAGCCGGAATTATTCTTGCCATACTAGGGGTGTTTCCAAAATTAAGTGCTCTTATATCAGTGATGCCCTCTCCAGTATTAGGAGGCGTCGGTGTCATCATGTTTGGCTTAGTTGCTGCTCAAGGAATTAAGTCCTTATCAACTATTCGTCTAGGGGATCGAGAACTCTTAATTATTTCCGTGGCTTTTGCATTAGGTATCGGAGTAACCGTAAAACCCGAAATCTTAAATAATTTACCAGAAGCTTTAAAGATGCTCCTGTCTTCAGGAATTTCCACAGGAACTTTAGCGGCCTTACTTTTAAATGTAGTGCTAAAAGATCGGAGAAAAAAAGATTAAAACGCAAAGTTAAACGCAAAGTTAACAGAAGCGGCGAGATAGGTCTTAAGGGAAATAAAATGAGCTTGTTCATGTGACTTCTGAAGCTCAAAGTCTCAAAATAAAGCACAGTATGATACACGTAGAGAAAAGTTGATTTGAATGGGTATCCTAGAGAAATCTGGGGTGCTTTTTTCAATTTGAAACAAGGCGACAAAAGGCTGTCACCTTATGTTAGTATTATAAAGTAGCCATAATAGAGGACTTGACATCAACACTCAATTGGGAATAAAGCAGGTCAACAGAGTTGTTATATTACATCTTATAAGACATAAGGTTTTGAATATCAGGGTATAAAAGTTTTTGAATATCAGGGCATATATGAAGTGTTAAATTTCAGTTAGCATTTGTGATTTTTGATAAATAAAGAATTAGTAATAGAGTAGGAGTAGAACATGGATACTTATAAAGAAGGCTT
>JAAZGI010000352.1 GCA_012511315.1 Clostridium sp. | reverse complement strand
TGTTCCAATGAGATAATTGAACACCTTTTAAAGAAAAGGTTTGGTCTTGGTCTGAATTATTGAAAAAACATAAAAATTCTTCCTCTTCCCATTTCCGGGAAAAGCCGATAACTGCCTCATCTCGTAATACTTCTTTAAAATCTCCCCGGCTAAAGGCTGCTGAAGACTTCCTGAGCTTGATTAGGCCCTTGTAGTGGCTCAGTAGGCTAGTATCCTGTTTAGCCTCATCCCACTCCATACAGCGACGACAGAGGGGGTCATGGCCCCCATCAAGTCCCACTTCATCGCCGTAATAGATATAGGGTGTTCCAATATAGAGAAACTGGAAGGCTGAAGCTAGTTTTAAACGTTTCTTCTCGCCTTTGGCAAAGGTTAAGAAGCGACTTATGTC
Source organism: Clostridium sp. (assembly GCA_012511315.1). Classification (GTDB taxonomy): domain Bacteria; phylum Bacillota; class Clostridia; order Clostridiales; family Clostridiaceae; genus JG1575. The sequence goes on along the minus strand of JAAZGI010000352.1, from coordinate 19,166 downwards.
ATGGCTACCTAAAAGATTCCACATCTGTCGTGTAATTTGATTCATGTAGATGATTCGGTTTCGAGCTAGAATATCCATAAAGTGATGGGCATTACTAATTCGCTTAGCAAAAAAATCAATCATGGCATGTAGGAAAGGGTAATTCATAATTGAATCCAGTTCTTTGCCTTTTAAAAAAGCGCTGGATTCATGCATGATTTCTCCTACTAAGGCCGCTTTAGGGTTTTCTTCCTCACAGGCCTTTCTAAAACCATGCCAAAACTCATGGTCTACTTCGTCACAGACATCTAAACGCCATCCATCAATCCCTATTTCACGGATCCAATAGCGACCTACCTCAAAAAAATAGTCTCTGACTTCCGGGTTTTCTGTCCTTAACTTTGGCATAGTTGAAATCTTATTGGCAAAGGTATAGTAATTAAGTTTTTCAATGCTCACGGGAAAGCTGTCTATGTGATACCAATCATAATATTTACTCTGATCCTGTTTTTCTAATACATCCTGAAAGGCGAAAAAGTCAGATCCCGTATGATTAAAGACAGCATCAAAGAACACTCGAATACCTGCCTTATGAGCTACTCGTACCAGTTCCTTGGCATCCTCCAAGGTGCCAAATTGAGGATCTACCGCATAATAATCTGATATATTGTATTTATGATTGGATGATGATTTGAAAATTGGCGTCAAATATATAAGATCAATTCCTAGATCTTCCAGATAATCTATTTTCTCGATGATACCCTTAAGATCCCCTCCAAAACTATTTCGCTGTCTGGGCAGGCCTCCCCATGGCATGGTTCCCTCTGGGTCGTTGCTAGGGTCTCCATTATGAAATCGTTCTGGAAAAATTTGATATACAATGGAATCCACCAGATGATCCTTGCCGTGATAGACATCTGCCGGTCCAATATAAGCAAATTGAAAAGCATTCCGTTCTCGATTCGTTGTACCCGGCGCTTCAAACCCTTGCTCATCATAGGAAACCACTTCTTGATTTTGGTCTTCTAGTTCAAAAAAGTAACGGTAGCGATTTCGGGGCACTTTTAAATCTGTGGTCCAATAGCTAAACAGTTCTGTTTTAGCCATGATTTCAAGATCTTTTTGAAGCCATGGAGAAAACCAATCATATCGATCTTTATAAAATACGGTAACCCGTCTCATATCATTTGAGGCCGTACGAATCCGCAAAGCCAAGGTATCTTCATCCCTTGCATACGCCCAAGGCGTATCAGTTAGGTGGTAGATTGCATGTTTATTCATTTTATCCTCTCTATCTTTCACTGATTTGAAAAAGCCCCAGTGGGGCTTTTTCTTTTAATATTTACTTGTTTCGTGTTTTAATTATTTTGTATTTTAATTGTTACGCATTTTAATCTATTTTCATCTTAGTGTCCTCAACCGGTCCCAAAGTAGATGCCCGTTTTATTAACTGGTATTCTATCATTGCACTACCATTCCGGATTCCTCCATCCATGGCTGCCATCAATAGTTCGACACTCTTTTGACCCAATTCAAAGGCTCGAATATCAACTGTTGTTAAGGGACTCTCTGAGTAACGGGATAAAATACTATTGTTAAATGAACCAATGGCAATGTCATCGGGTATCCGATAGCCACGATCTACAATGGTTCGTGATAGGCCAAAGGCAATCACATCGTCGGTGGCGACCACTGCATCTGGCGTTTCATATTTTTCGAAGATTTCTTCCGCAATACGGGTTCCTGACTCTTCATCAAACTGGCCGGTGAATACCTGATCAAGGCTATAAGGGAGACCATAATCGGTCAAGGCCTTCTGGAAACCAGCTAACCGGTCTTGAGTTACACGGTAAGCTAATGATCCAGACGCAAAGTAAATCTTTCGTTTGCCAGTTCTTAAAATGTGCCTAGTCAAATCATAGGCTGCCTGCACATTATCATTATCCACATGATTGCCTGAAAAGCCTTGGCAAGAGCCAATCAAGGCAAAAGGGAAATTCGTTGCACTTAAATATTCGATGTTGGGATCATCGTCTTGGGCTTGCATCAAGATCAACCCATCCACCTTTCCGCCTCCGATAAAGTTTTTTATAACATCAAGCTCTTCCTTATTTTTAGAGTTTGTGGAAAGCAAAACATCATATTCATAACGAGCTGCTGCTGTTACAATGCCACGCAGGGCTTCAGGAAAGAATGGATTTAGTAAGACATCGGTTTCTCTAGAGGGCATCACGATGCCAATAATATGCGTTCTTGACCGTGCCAGTGATCGCGCAATGGCATTGGGCTGAAACTGAAGCACCTCCATCTCTTTTAAAACACGATCCCGAGTTGCCTTAGAAATTTTTGGATTGTTTGAAATAACTCGAGATACGGTGGAAGGCGATACCCCTGCCCTTTTCGCCACATCCTTAACGGTTGGTTTTATTTTTTTGTACATGGGTCTCCTGTCTGTCTACTTAATCAATTGGCTTAACCTCTTCTTTCTGAACGGTTTCGCCTTCGATTTCAGCTGCTTTTGCAATAATGGATTCATCGACGCTGCCTAGAATTTCCTCCGCATCAGGATGGGTTTTAAGCAGTTCGCGTTTCATCTCAAGTAATTTTTCATCAAGATTAATTCGCTCACCAGTCTCCGTGTTAAAAAAGTGGAGTGCATCCAAATCATAACCAAAGGAATAGGTCCTATCCTCTTCATACTCAAGGTGGCCTGGTACCGAAATAATGATATTTTGACCGCCTTCAAGTTTTGCATAAAGGAGCTTTTCTTTCCCTAAAATTTCAATGACATCGATAAAAGCTTTGAATGTATCGCCAATCTCTCCACCATGCATGATTCGCTCAGGGCGAATCCCCATGGACACTGGTTGCCCTTCATATGCTTTTAAGAATTCTAAATCAGAAGCTTTGGGATGAACTTCTACTTTTTGATTGTGTCCAGTAAATACCCCATCAATCATGGTACCTTCAATGATATTCATGGTTGGCGAACCAATAAATTTTGCTACAAATACATTGGCTGGTTTGTTATATAATTCCATGGGTGTTCCATATTGCTGGATTGAACCATCATTCATTAAAACAATTTTAGTCGCCATCGTCATAGCTTCCGTCTGATCATGAGTCACATAGATGGTGGTGGTTTCAAGATTCTTATGAATTCGAACCAATTCGACTCGCATGTGTTCTCTTAATTTAGCATCCAAGTTGGATAAGGGTTCATCCATTAAGAATACTTGTGGCTTGCGGACGATGGCTCGACCCAAGGCAACCCGCTGCCGCTGACCCCCAGAAATATCCGATGGCTTAGAATGTAGATAGTCGCTAATATCCAGAATGTCTGCTGCTTCTTTAACTCGCTCATCAATCACAGATTTTCGTTCATGACGCATATTTAGGGAAAAAGCCATATTATCATAAACCGTCATATGAGGATAGAGTGCATAGCTTTGAAAAACCATAGCAATATCCCGGTCCTTGGACGGAACCTCATTCACCCGACGACCGTCAAACAAAAGATCGCCTTCAGTGATAGAGTTTAAACCGGCAATCATTCGGAGTAGCGTGGTTTTACCACAGCCAGAGGGGCCTAAGATGACACAAAAATCTTGATCATCGATATCTAAGTTGATATGCCGGATGGTAAATTCTTCCCGTCCTTCATACTTTTTTCCTATATTACTCAATTGAACTTTCATAGCAGTTTTTCTTCCTCCCGATTATTTCACTGCTCCGGAAGCCAATCCGGACACCAGTTGTTTTTGTAGTGCGGTAAAGAGTATCACGATGGGTAGAGCGGTTAATAAACCACCTGCCGCAAAGGCGGGCTCATTCATATTTCTTAAGTCAGAGATCAGGTAGAATAGTCCAGGAGCCAGCGTATAGTCTGCCGGAGAGTTCAACAAGACCAATGGTAAGAGATAGTCCATGAAGGGACCAATAAAGGACCACAAGGCAATAATAGCTAACATTGGTTTAGCGATAGGCATAATGATTAAACGGTAGATTTGAATGTAAGACAACCCATCAATCTTTGCAGCATCATCCAACTCCGTGGATATAGAGTCCAAATAGCCCTTTAAGATAAAGGTGTTTCCGGCAATTCCTCCTCCAGAATAGATTAAAATCAGCATCATTTGTCGTGAAAACACCGGCATTTTACTGGAAATCAAAGTGTAAATTGTAAAGTAAGCCGTAATTCCAGCAAAGGCTGGGATAGTCTGTAACAACATAATGGTCATCAAAGATGCTTTTCTACCTTTAAAACGGAAGCGAGAATAGGCATATCCTGTAAAGGATACAAATAACAAGGTCAATAAAGCGGTTGCCACCGCAATGAAAATTGTATTCTTAACCCACAATAGGAACTGGGTTTCTTTAAATAAATGCTCAAAGTGTTTAGTGGAGAATACAAAGGGTGCTGACATATTCAGGCGAGTTGATTGGTTGCCATTAAAAGCTGATTTCACCATTAGAAAAAGTGGAACCAAGATGGCTAAAACCCAAAGAATTAAAAGCAGGTAATTAACACCCAATAGGACTTTCCCACCGAAAGTCAAAGGCATTTTATCCGATAAATTTAGTTTGGGCGTTTTTTTCTTTTTCGTGGATTTATGTTCAGTTTCTGGTTTATTTTCGATCATATTTTTCATCTCATTTTTTGCCATTATAACTTCTCCTCCTTAAAGGCCTTGGAGTTCTTAAATCCAATAAAGGTAAAGAGCATTAATGCCAATGATACAATCATGGTAACAGCCGCTCCCATGGCTTGATAATTTCGCTCCATAACCAGATTGTAGATATAAGTAATTAACAGGTCCGTCGATCCCCCTAAATTACCGTACTTGGATGGATCAAAGGGTCCCCCTCCATTAAACAATCGAATGACAGAGAAGTTGTTAAAGTTAAAAGTATACTGGCCGACCAAAAGAGGCGCCGTTTGGAACAAAACCAGCGGGATGGTAATTTTTGAAATCCGCTGCCAGGTAGATGCTCCATCGATTTGAGCAGCTTCATAAAGATCACCGGGAATCGCTTGTAAAACCCCTGTACTCAAAAGGAATACATAGGCAGATCCAAGCCAAGTTTGCAGCATAATTAATGCGACTCGAGTCATGGTGGCTGAGTTTTTAACTCGAATGTCGCCAGTGCCGCCTAAAAACTCGGAGATGCTATTTAAAAGGTTGGTGATTGCCCCATTGGGTGAAACCATCAGTGAGAAGAACATGATGGTAATAAAGGCTGGCACTGCCCAAGGTAATAAAAAGATGGTTCGGAAGAAAGCCTTCCCTTTAACTCGCTCATTATTGGCTAATAGTGATAGGGCAAAGCCCATGAGAATTGCCGATGTGGTCGCTACGAAGGTCCACACTAAGGTCCAACCTAAAATGGTCATAAAGGCTTTTCCAACGGACCCTTTTCCTTGTAGAATTCCGATGTAATTTTGGAAACCAACCCAAGCAAACTTAGCTTGATTGTTGGGATCTTGGTTGGTAAAGGATAATAGGATGGTTGTGGACAAGGGTACGATCACGATGAACAAAAGGGCTAAAAGGGCTGGCGCACTCACTAGATAAGGGAACCCTTCGGTCTGAATTCCAGTTTTTGTTTCAAACCAGCTTCGCTCACGAATTCCTTTAATCCGTCCTTTTTCAGTTCGTCTTGCATCGACAAAGCTTCCGATGACAATCGCCAATGCGATGACCACTAATACTAAAGCGATGACTCCTTCAATCATAAAAATAATCGACCGCTGCTGACGAGTTCCTCCTGCCGCCAAACTAAATAAACCAAATAGGCCTTTGCCCATATAGTTTCCAAAGCCTAAGGCGTAAGGGATTGCTATCACATAAGTAAAAAGTGTGCCAAGGAAAAACAAAGCCGCTTTCACCGGTTGTTTCATCAATAGTTGGGCTAAACCTGGAATCGGTAAAGTGACGAGTGACAACCAAGGAGTTCGCTTCTCAAGTTCCACCGGTGTTTTTCGGCGTTGATCAGCAATATCCTTTTTCATGATGTTTTCCATGACTTTAGTCTGTGTTTTTATTTCATAGGTTTTGGTCGCAATGAATTCGTCACTTTCTTTTTGCGGATTCAAAAACTCTGCAACTTTAAGGCTAGAATCCAACTCTTTTTTTAGTTGGTTTTTTCCGTTTGCCACGGCTTTCTTTGAAATCGAGCCTTTTTTCCGTCGTTCTTTTAAAGCTTCAAGGCCTTCTTTGTAAGTGGTATTAGCCTTTTGTTTTTCAGACTGTGCCTTTGCCTCCCCCCCTTGAATCACTTCAGGGGTAATGTTTTTAGCCTCTTGTTTCGCTCTTAAAATTTCCTCGTGGGTCTTTTGTCGGAAATCAATAATACGAGGCAGATGATATTTTTTTAATTTAGCTTTCTCAAAGGCAAGTTTGGCCTCGTAGTTTTGATCCTTATAATTCTCATAAAAATCTACTTGAGCCTTTGCTTTAGCTAGCTCTTTTAAGAGGTTTTTATTCTTGTCATCAAAACCTCGGCTAGGATCTAGGTCAACGTTCACTTGAGCCAACTGCTTCTTGTAGTCGTTTTCTTTCTTTTTAAAATTTTTTTGAGCCTGGATATAGGAATGGTTATCCCGATTCTTCTTTAGCTCACTCAATTGCTGTTTCAGTTCTTGCTTGTCGCCAGTTCCTGTGGCAATAGCTTGTTCTAGTTCTGCCACCTGGGCAAGGTATTGATTCAGCCGGGGATACTCTCGCCCGATGTGGTCGTATAAGATAGGACTTAAGGGCTTCATTAGCCTTCCTCCTTTATTGTATCTTGAGGTAGTCGGATTAAATGTATCAGTATAATAATATAAAGCAGAATATAAATATAATAAAAAATACTAGTCAGTTCCAAGGATAAGAGGTGAAAAGCAGCCGCTGCCAAGGTAAATAGGGTCCAACTAAAAATAAAGATGCGATTAAACCCAATTTTGATAAATGCAATCCATGTGGTCAACGCAAGTCCTACTGGAAGAATAATCTTTCCGATATAGGATGCTAGCATACTGGTCACGAAATCCTCATAGGTCAAGCCTGGGTTTCCTTGAGCCAATAGTGATTCATTGACAAAGGTAAAGTAGTCCAAATCCTTAGCCTTTGCTAATACTTCAAGGGATGCAATCATAATAAAGCTACCACATAGGATTATTATTCGGTAGAAATCTTTTTTCTTTAGTTTCCCCAGTTGTTCCACTTCAGTGTCTCCTTTAACAATTTTGGTATAAATATGGGAAAAGGCATTCGCCTTTTCCCATATCCTTTTGTCCATTTAATTTCTGTATTTTATTAAGGAATTACTGGCCGAGGTCTCCCATCATAGCAGTAAAGGATTCCTTGATTGCTTGGTAAGCTTCTTCAGCTGATGCTGGGTTAGTAGCATTCCATGATAGCAATGCATTTTTCCATGTATCCCAAACGCCGCCCCATTCTGAGAATAGAGGTCTGTTTTCAGATGTTTTGAAGGATTCAATGGTGGCTGTGATTGTTTTCTTTTGAATTTCAGAAAGATCGGTACCTTCATAAGTTTCAGCTGTTACGTTAGGCATAATCTTACCGGTAACAGCAAAGAAGTCTTCTGCAAATTCAGGGTTCAAGAGTTCAACAATAAATTCTTGAGCCAAGGTCATTTTTGCGTCATCGCCTTCATTTCTAGAGTTGATCCCAAGTCCCCAGACACCTTGCCACTGCTTTAAAGGAGCGCCATCAATGGTGATGTAAGATAAAGGAAGTACGTCAAGACTTGGAATTTCTTCCACTAAACCAGGTGTTCCCCATGGTCCGTCAATCTTAAATACCACGTTTCCGCCATCCTTAAACTGCTCTGTAATCTGTGCACCAGCAGTATCTTCATCCCAAAGTGCTGGTGAATCAGTATAAGCTCTCTTCCAGTAGTTATAAATTTCAGTGATCACTGTCTGCTTTGCAGGCTCAAGATCTGCCCAATCCTTGGTCATATCGGTTACGAATTGATCCCCGTCTTTAGCCAGAAGTTCAATCCCCGCTGCATTAGTTAACGCTACACCAAACCATGCATTAAAAGATTCAACGGCCAATTCATTAGCTTCTTGATCTTTTATTTCATAAGGCTTTGATAAGTCAACATTCATTGCTTCCGCATTGACTGGATTAACAAAGGTAATCAAGGTTTCAATATTCATTGGGAAGGCCAAGTAATCCTCGCCATCCTTCAAGATGCTACCGATGGATTCAAAATCTTCGTAGCCACCAATCGCTTCTGCCATTGCAGCTGCAGACATTGGTGTTAGAGCTTCTTTATTGATCATACTTGGTAGACGGTCGGCTGGAACAGCAAATACGTCTGGCACATCGGCGTTTGAAGCATCAGTCGCATCGATGGTATCAAGGTTTGGGAATGCTCCCACTTCAACTAATTCAACTGTTGATTCTGGATATTTTTCTTTCACTCTGGCAACAGCCTTTTCATAGTAAGGCATCCAAGTTTCTTCGGCTTGAACTGTAATTGTTGCTTTCGGGTCAGTAACTTCTCCGGCTGTAGTTGTTCCGCCGGCTGTGGTTGTTCCGCCGGCTGTGGTTGTTCCTGTCGTTGTGGTACCCGGATCTTTTGGGGTACAGGATGCTACGGTCATAGTAACCATGGCAGTTAATAATAGGGTTGCGATTTTCTTCATAATAAATCCTCCGTTTTTTAAATTAGTATAGATTTTCTTCTAGTACTTTTAACCGACATCTTTCCATACCGATTAAAAACACCTACGTCTAAATATTGGTCTATGCATCCGTTTGCATAGATACCTAAACTAATTATATTATAACCGTTCCAACCTGTTTGTAAATGCATTTAATCAATTTAAAATAATATTCAATACTCGTTCACAACTACATTTTTTCAACATTCCAAATGTCTTCTGCATACTGAACGATGGTTCGGTCTGAGGAAAACTTACCAGCGTTGGCCATATTAACAAAACACATACGAGCAAACTTTAGGGGATCCTGCCAAACGTCGCAAATCCGATTCTGGGCTTGACGATATTCATCGAAATCTCTTAACACAAAATAATCGTCGGCTGTCTCCCAAGAATGTCCATCCAATAAAGAAATGTGAAGGTCTCTAAAGGCTCCTGTGCCATCATCTGAGAATGTTCCATCAACCAAGCTATCTACTACTCGTTTAAGTCCAGGAACTTTTTCATAGTATTCTTTGGGCTTGTAGTTTTTACGTAATCCAGCCATTTCTTCAATTTTCGGCCCAAAGATAAAGTTATTCTCAATCCCAGCCTCTTCAACGATTTCTACGTTAGCGCCATCTAAGGTTCCCACCGTACAAGCGCCATTGAGCATAAACTTCATATTTCCCGTTCCTGACGCTTCCTTACCAGTGGTGGAAATTTGCTCTGAAATATCTGCAGCTGGGAAGAGGAGCTCGGCGTATGAAACATCGTAGTTTTCAACAAACACCACTTCAAGGTGCTCTTTGACGTCTTCATCATTATCAATCAGATGTTTGATTTCGTGGATATATTTAATGATTCCCTTGGCTCTAAAGTAGCCAGGTGCTGCCTTGGCACCAAAGATAAAGGTACGCTTACAGCCCATAGTTTCGCCCTTTTCTTTGATCCGGTAATACAAATCCAGAATGTGGAAGGCATTCATTAGCTGGCGCTTATATTCATGCATGCGTTTGATTTGAATGTCAAAAATCGAGTTGATATCTAAAGTGGTGCTTTCGTGGAATTTCACGTAGTCAGCTAACTGCTGTTTTTTTATTTTCTTAATTTCCATAAACCGTTTAATGACTTCTTCATCGTCAGCAAAAGCCATTAAACCTTTGAGCTCGGTTAACTCTGTAATCCAAGCATCGCTGCCTAACAGCTCGGTTACAAAAGCCGACATTTCTGGATTCGATAGTAAGAACCAGCGTCTTTGGGTAATTCCATTGGTTTTATTGTTAAATCGCTCCGGATAAATTTTATACCAGTGTCTTAGCTCCGTTGTTTTTAAAATATTGCTATGCAACTGGGCTACTCCATTGGTGGAATGAGTTCCATAGATGGCAAGGTAAGCCATATGAATCACATTGCTGCGATGATCTATGATTGCCAGGTTTTCAATTTCTTGAACTGATAACTGTTTTTGAGTCATCTCAAGGGTTAATTTCTCTTGAATTCGCTCAATAATACTATATATTTCCGGTAAAAATTGTTGGAATAGATGGATATTCCACTTCTCCAAAGCTTCCTGCAAGATCGTGTGGTTGGTATAAGCCAAGGTCTGTTGCGTGATGTCAAAAGCCTTGGAAAATTCCAAGCCCTCTTTCATCAATAGACGAATCAATTCAGGAACTGCCACCGATGGATGGGTGTCATTAAGTTGAATTGCATGGTATTTATGAAAATTGTCAAAGCCAATTTTTTTGGCCTTATGCTTTCTCACCATATCTTGGAGTGACGCACTGGTGAAAAAATATTGCTGTTTTAAACGCAGAATTTTCCCTTCATGGGTGTTATCGTTGGGGTACAAAATTCGCGTGATGGTTCTTGCATCATTTAAATCGCTCACAGACTCTCGATAGCGACCATTGTTAAAGTCTTGGAAATCAAAGTCTTTAAGAGGTTCCGCTACGAATAAGCGAAGCTTATTAATAGTTTTCCCGCCATAGCCAATGATTGGCGTATCATAGGGTACTGCATACACTGTTTGGTCACTAAAAGTCACCATGCAACGTTCGCTTTCCCGGCGCAAGGCCCAAGGGTCCGTTAGTGCGCCCCAGTTATCAGCTTCTTCCACTTGCTCCCCATTAATGAACTGCTGGTGGAAAATTCCATATTCATAACGAATTCCATAACCAATTAAGGGGTAGCCTTCAGTGGCTGCTGAATCTAAGAAGCAGGCAGCTAAACGACCTAGTCCTCCGTTACCTAACCCAGCATCATGTTCAGCATCCTCTACCTTGCCGAGGGATGTTTCCATTTCCGATAAAATATCGCGTACATCTTCTTCAATTTTTAAGTTGATCAAATTATTACCAAGAGCTCGGCCCATGAGAAACTCTGCTGAAAGATAATAAGCTTTCTTTTTGTCTTCAAAAAATGCTTCTGTTTCCAGCCACTGGGGAATAATATATTGCATGATGGCTTTGCTTACCACGTGATACTTTTCTTTATTAGTTAGTTCATCAAATTCTTTGCCGAAATGCTGATAGGCCGTTTCAATCAGCGACTTTCGGTCAATTTTCTTGTCCGTCATTTTCTACCTCCTGTAGATCTCGTTGAGCATGCTCAATTGATTCGTTACTTTTTCAGTTAGTGCTCCCTTTGCCATACGCCACTTCCAGTTCTCACCCAATGTGGATGGAACATTAAATCGTGCGCTGTCATCTAAACCCAAGAGATCTTGGATTGGAGCAATGGCAAGATAAGAAACGGAAGACCATGCTCCTCGCAGGAATCCTTCGTGGCTTTCTGCCTCTTTATTTATATTCAAATACTCGACTGCAAAATTATAATTTTCTTTGGTGGCCGTCTTCATAAAGCCTTCCACCGTTTGACTATCATGGTTTGTGGTATAAACCACTGAATTACGGATGTAATTATGGGGTAAATAACTAGAATCTTCTTTGGCATCAATACCAAAAATCATAATATTCATCCCAGGGAAACCCGTGTCTTTAATCAGCTGATCCACCTCATCGGTTAAAAAACCAAGGTTTTCTGCCATAATATCCTGTTCACCCAATTCATGATTGATGGCTTTAAATAAATCCATCGAAGGTCCTTTTACCCATTGGCCTGATGCTGCCGTTAAAGCTCCCGCCGGCACCTGCCAATAGGATTCAAATCCTCTAAAATGATCAATACGGACGGTGTCATAGATTCTAAAACTTTCTCGAATCCGCTTGATCCACCAGCTAAAACCATTCTGCTTCATTTGTTCCCAGTCATAAAGAGGATTTCCCCATAGTTGACCATCTGCCGAAAATGCATCCGGTGGTACCCCTGCCACGAAAGTGGGGACTAAATCCTCATCCAATACAAACATCTCCGGTTGGGCCCAAATATCCGAGCCATCTTCTGCCACATAAATCGGAATATCACCAACAATTTTAATTCCGGACTCATTGGCGTATTGCTTTAATGTAACCCATTGCTTGAAAAAAAAGTATTGTGTGAAAATCCAAAAATAAATTTCTTCTTCCTCGCCCTTTGCAAATTCAGCTAAGGTTTCCTGGTCACGCTTTTTATAATCCTCCGGCCACTGTTGCCAAGATTTTCCACCAAACTTCGTTTTTATCGCCATAAACAGAGCAAAGTCCCACAACCAATCTTCCTGGTTGAGAAAGCTCTTTAATTCTTCGTTAAGCTCTGATTTTGATCGGTCATAAGCTTTTCTTAAAAGGGGCATTTTATGCTCATAAAGCTTACCAAAATCTACCGATTCCGGATTATCACCAAGGTCAGTTTGTGCAATCTCTTCCTTCTCTAAATAACCGCTCTGTACAAAATGATCCAAGTCTATAAAGTACGGATTGCCTGCAAAGGCTGAAAAGCTTTGGTAAGGTGAATCACCATAGCCGGTTATTCCCAAGGGAAGGATTTGCCAATAACGTGTATTTGCCTTTCTTAAAAAATCTACAAATTCGTAAGCCCCTTTTCCAAAGTCACCTATTCCATAAGGACCGGGCAAAGAGGATATGTGCATTAGTATGCCACTTGCTCGTTTTTTCATATACTATTCCCTTTCAATGCAATCGCTTGCACCATTTATAATTACTATATCATTTTTGCCTTAAAAATGGAATGATAACAACTTAAATTATCAATGCTAAAAAGAACTTCCTCAAATGAATTTTATGGCTTCTCTTCCTCTCACTGAATTAAAAGCAATCTTTTTGTGTTTCAACCGTATCAAGAGAATTCTATTTCTTGAGCCTTTCCAGAGCTATCAACTTATCTATAAAAAGTAAAAAGAGTGCTTTTAATAGCACCCTTTCATCGATAATTATATCTTATTGCAACAACTTTTCGTAGGTCAATTTCCGAGATAGCCATTTGTAACCGTCCCTGCTATATCTTATACAACATCCACCGATGAGATTCTTTCTCATATCTAAATTCTGCAAGTGCTTGGCGCCCCTCAAAGTCTACTAAACAAGTGAACACATCGAGATGATTTCCACCAAAACGTTCTTCAAAGCGATGATGAACTTTTAACACCTTGCCCTTAAACTGCTCCTTGCCTAACTGAAAGCGAAAACTAACTGGGTTTAGTTCTCCACTGAGATCAAACCAACCAATCATATCAATGGGTAGAGCCCTTAGCTTCATAACCATCTCTCCTCGTATTTCATCTTCATGTCGTTATCTTCCATCATCTTATTCTTGAGCCCATTCCTTCTAGCTAAATTATAGAACATACGTTCTATAATTTCAATAATTCTTATGATTTAAATGCTCTTTTATTTTTCTAATTAGGAAGCTGGTTCTAAATACGATAGAATAGAATCAATTAGGAGGTGTTAGCTTGAACCACGATAAACTTCTTGAAATCTCAAATCTATCTTTAGCTACTGGGGGAGGCTGGATCCAAGAACTCCACGCCACGTTCTCCCGTGGCAGCATTGCATTATTAATTTCCGAGGAACCTCGTAAGATTTCCTCTTTATTCCACGTCCTTGCAGGATGGGGATCACCTAAGGACGGCACTGTGACCTATCATGGAAAAGGCGTTGGCATGGTTTTAGTAGAGGACGAATTACCCGCTTGGTCTAACCCGGATCAGGAACTTTCCTTATACAGTACTCTTTCTGGAGTCCGACGAGGACAGCTTAATGAGAATGTGGCGACGTGGGATGCGGATGGAATCTATAAACTCCCCATGCACCACTTAAATGCCTACGAGAAAAAAGCTCTTTTTCTTGCAATGGAAACAGCGGCGGAGCCGGATCTTCTGCTTTGTGAAGAGCCCCTACAAGGCCTAAACTCTGAGCAGACCCACCAGATGTTGCGGCACTTGATTCAATATGCCAAGGATCATTTGGTTCTAATTGGTACCATTAATCCCCTGCTTTTCCCTGAAGAAATTCTCCGTGTTTTTTTGGACCATCGTAAAATTCGCAGCTGGGAAGAGTCCTATACCCTATGGCTCAATGAAGAAGGTTTAGATTCAGATTTAAAATCAGGGACTCCATCGGAGGCCTCCGTTGCCAATTCTCAGGCTGAAGCTAAACTACCAACAAAAGACTTTGACTCAGAGCCTGCTACTTCAACCCAAGCTCTTATAGGAGACAAAAAACAAATCACTGTTCACGTTGATTTACCCCTTACTGCTGAAACGGATTATGAATTGAGGCGGATTGCTGAAATTAAATTTTTCGAACCTTCTGAGGACGGTACAGGTTATAACCTAGATATTCTGGAGGAAAATCAGGATCAACTCAATGACCTCTTAACCGCTCGTGGTTTAGCCCTTAGTGAAGAGGAGGCTGACCAGTGATTGCTCTATTTATCCACGAATTCCGCCAAATTTGGAGACATTCGATAACTTGGACCCTTTTCATCTTAATGCTACTCACTAGTTTATTTTTTTACGCACAGATGCCTCAGCCAAGTCAAGCAGATCCTCCTGCTCCCACTGAGAATGATGACTTCTTCGAATTGATTGACTACTTTACAATTCTTGATGCTGATTTTATCGTGGCACCGGATCATATGGAAACTTTTGAAGCTTCCAAAACCTTAATTGCCGAGTCTTTCCAAAGAAACCAAGATCATCAGCTGGTCCGCTCCCCAGAGAAACTAGCAGGTCCAGCTTCCATTACTTTTAAGCTGTTGAACTTCACCCAAAGTGGTCTACTTATCCTCGCTAGCTTGAGTTTTGGACTTCTTTTTAGCAAGCAGTCTAAATCACCATCCAAACGAAAAACGTCGATTTCTCGAGGCATAGTTGCCAAAAGCTTAGCTTTAACCATTACCTTGGCCTTAATTTTTATCCTGCCTAAATTATTAGCTATGCTTGGAACAGCTCTTGTTTTTGGCCATCAAGGCTTAGACCTTATCATCCCTTTCAATCCCTTAGCTGGTGCACCTCTTTTTGAAATTCATCAGGGCACTGCCTCAGACTCAATCATTTTAACCACTTATCGTAGCATTAGCTCCTCCTCTTTGGTTAGCCTGGGAACAACTTATGCCCTGGCTTTCTTCTACGAACTAAGCCAAGTATTTGTTTGGACTGGATTAGGCCTCCTTTTAGGCGATTTAATGATAAAGAAATTCCTGGTTATGGGAACTGCTGCCCTTCTCCTACTAACTGGACGTGCTTTTGCATTTCCTAATGGTGATCAAGGCATCTCTCGGTATCTATTTTCTTCCTATAATGATGCCCTACGAGATACCTTAGGCAGCCCCTTCATGATGCGAGGGTTAACCTTAACCCAAGCACCCTTTGACTATTTCTTGGGCCTAATGGTTTTACTTTTATCAGGTATCCTTATTCTTTATTTAACCCAGTTGCGCTATCAAGGCAAGCTCTCGTTCCAAGGCAGAGGAGGTGAGGATGATGAGGACCTTTAGCTATCTTTTTCGACGCCTCTTCCACTCCGGCTTGAACTGGCTGTTAGCCTTTATTCTCTTGTTGTTTTTACTACCTAGTTTTCTTATCCCTGACTTATTTTCAGATTCTAATTCGTTCAGAGTCAAAGATTCCAATACAAGGCGCAGTGACTTTACTTTTCAGCCACCTGCTGAAGACTATTACGAAAATCAGTCCAACCTTCATGAGCTTAAGTTAAGCTATTTGAGAGAAGATTATATCCAAGATCTGAGCCGATATCTTGTTTACTTGCGACAAGAACGTTTTGCACTTAATCCAAGCAATCCAGCTGATAGTGCTTGGATTGATCACCTCAAAGAGCAGGAGACCCTTCATTTAGAACGACTTAATCGGACGCATGGTCTAACCGACCAAGAAGGCTACTATTTCTCTCGTTATGCTCCTCTTTGGTCAAAAGAACTTCTCTCCGGGGACTCCATGGGGATTTGGGATCGTGACCTTATGAGCTGGGACTCATGGCAACCTATTATTAAAGAAGCCCAACAATCCAATGACCCGGTTATAGTCGCTAAGGCAAGTAATTTGGAAAAACAATTGCCCCTCGTTTATAATGGGTCTACGGGATCCTCTAAAATGCTGTTTTTAATAGCATCCTCTCGGTTTTTGTTGGTTTTACTTCCCTTCCTTGCCTTTTATATTTTATTTGGAATCGAAGATCGAAACCTAAAAAGAAAAAAAGGTTCGGCCAATGGCGAAAAGGTTGCTGCAGCCTTTAGCTATTCAGCCCTTGTTTTAATCATCAGTCGGGTCCTTTGGTACGGTGTCTTAAATCTACGCTACGGTGACGTGGAAGGTGCTATGCTTATATCTCCTTCTTGGGCAAAAATAGGGCTCAATACTAGCTCATCCCTACTTAGCCTTCGACGCTATCTTGTGGTAATTAGCTTAATCGATCTTGCCTTTATGTTCTTTTTAATTGCTTTGATTACTCTTGTTTACCGATTAACTCGTCGTTGGGCTCCAAGTTTAGCAATTATAGGCCTTCCTCTACTTCTTTTGACCAATCACCCGCTCCCTATATCATCTACATCCTTTAGTTTATATGGAGCCTTAAGCTACCTAAGATACACCATCTTTCCAATGAATGGTTTTAATCTTATTCCCAGCCAACACCTTGTTACCCTTCCGCAACCAACCGCTCTTAATTTTATTGCTTGGGGATCTATTTGTCTTGTAACCGTTAAAATTCTTGATCTTTCACTAACTTATTTGAAGACAAAACATCCTTCGAAGTCAAATACGGCCTGACAATTCCCGAGATTGATCCGGTAAACGAAGCAACTTTGTTAAATAATTGTGCATTTTGTAAGCAAAAAGATAATTTTGACTCAGAGATCCTCATCAAGGCATGGAAAAGAGTATAATGAAGAATAGTTATGAATAAAAGGAGTGATCATCATGACCAATGAAAAGTCATATTATAAGATCAAAGCCCGTACTAAGGGCATCAAGCCGAACGTACTCAGACAATCTGGGGTCGTTCCAGGCGTAATCTATGGCGGTACCCTTGAAGGTGGCCAGCCATTTGAAATCGAACGTTCAGAATTAATTAGATTGCTGAGAGAAAACACAAAATCCTCAGTTATCGACATGGATTATGATGGAGACATGGGCTCTGTTATTGTTCGCGAAGTACAGCGGGAGCCAGTCACAGGAGAAATTATTCACCTTGACCTTCAAGCTATCCGCAGAGATGAAGTTCTGACCTTGGACGTATCCTTGATTATCCATGGTGAAGATGAATTGGCTAGCCGCCGTCTCATCGTGAACCAGAATATGGACATGATCCTTGTTAAAGGACCAGCTAACAAGATTCCAGACAGCATTACTATTGATCTAACAGGAAAAGAACCTGATTTCAGATTAAACGTAGGCGATCTTGAATTAGAAGAAGGACTTGAACTTATCACAGACCCAGATGAAAACTTAATCATTATCTCTGAATCTACAACCTCGCAAGATCTTGTTGACGATGAAGAAGAGACCGATGAAGAAGTTGACGTTGAAGTTCCAGTTGTTGATGAAGAAGAAGAGGAAGAAGAATAAGCCTCTGAGAATTTTTGTTTCTCAATGAATATAACAAAAGAAAGTCAGTTGTCCACGGACAGCTGACTTTCTTTTGTTATTCCCATATATTCCCAAGCAAGCTTTAAGTCCACTTTAACCGAAATCCATAGTGCAGTTGAACTTTAATTAACGAGGCAATCTCCCGCACCATATATCGCAATAATTCATTGTGAGAGGTTGGAGTCGCCAGTGTCACAGGATTAAGTCCAATCGTTCGAGCAATACTTTTAATCCGAAAGTTATGAAATTCATTCGAGATGATCACCACGTCAAGGGATAAGCCCTTCTCTTGAATCACAGCTTTTGAATACTCTAAATTTCGAATTGTATCGTAGCCAAGACTTTCTTCATGGATTCGATCTGGTGCAATCCCATGTTGTTCTAGATAACCTCTCATAGCTTCTGCTTCGCCCAAACTGTCTTCCGGTGACCTGCCGCCTGAAACAACCACTGGCATAGCTTGGTGGGTTTCCATCAAATCCACTGCAAGTTCCAATCGAGACCTTAGAAAAGACCCTGGTTCATCTCCCACTACCGCAGCTCCAGGGATAACAATCGTCTCGGTGCCCTTGAAGGAATAAGAGGCTTTCTGTTCTTGAATTATATAATGAACAAGTGCAGACTCTATCACAATAAAAAAGATTAAGCCAAGGAGAATTAGAGCCTTAAACCAATGGATGGAGCTCCTTTTTAAGAAAAGAACCCAAATAAAAAGAACAGCTATCACCATCCATAGGGATGGTGCCAACATGATCCCTATCACGTAAAAAAGCCCAATTAAACCATAGGAACAAGTTTTCGAATGATTGATTTCATTGCTCCAGTTCATATGATGCCCTCTCCTTGTCAATTTATTCCTCTAGTCTCCCGCAAACCAAAGGTGACGCTCAGCAAGCCAATAAAAACTACGACCACCTATTTTAGAAGAAATCTATGAAAAAATTAAATCCAATAGGTATAAACCATAAAGAATTAAAGCGAAAAAAGAGTAATCTGAACTTAGATTACTCTTTTAACGCCATCCTTTATGTAGTCTAAGATCAATAACTCGCCTTCTATCTCCTTAGAATCCGGCTTCATTCGAAACAGACCACGAAACAGATCGTCTTCGCCCTCCCCAAACTGGATGAGGATGGAATCTCTATTTTTCAAATCCTTAGAATCAATATGCTGTAGTTCAAAAGAGATCAGCTTGATCACCTCAAAGGGATCTGCATCGATCTTCTTCTGCTCTAAAGCATACTTTACAGAATTGTATACTTCACGTTCCGTCATCTTCCACCCCCCTTTTTATATAACGTTATTCTAACATAGAAAGAAGAAGATTTGAATCCAGTTACCAATCTCGATAGTGTCAATTTACTGTCAGTTGAGAGAATCACCCAATTTGTTAGGTTACATTGACTTGTACCAGCCAAAACTTGGCGTAGCATAGTTTATCCTGCCTTCTGTAACAGCATATTTTGTTACTTTTTTTATAATTCTTTTTTCTAGCTTGATCATTCGCTTTTCTTT
>JAAZGI010000351.1 GCA_012511315.1 Clostridium sp. | reverse complement strand
GTGCAAAATATTCTGAAAATAAATTCTGGTGCGGTTCGAACCCCAATTTGATCACCCACACCAAAAAGCATAGGACGTAAGTAAAGTGTTGCTCCTGTACCATAAGGTGGAACAAATTCAGCATTAGCGGCCACTACTTTCTTACACCCTTCAATAAACTGTTCTTCGGTTGGTGCTGGCATTAAGAGACGATCACAACTACTCTTCATTCGTTTTGCGTTCATATCTGGGCGGAACAGCTGGATTTCTCCATCTTTTGTCCGATAAGCTTTCATTCCTTCAAAACACTGTTGGCCATAGTGGAGAGCTGATGAGGCTTCTGATATGTGGACTTTATTATCCTCAGTCAAACGACCTTCGTCCCAAGCACCATCTTTCCATCTCATTTCAAAACGCCAAGGTGTTTCAATATAACCAAATCCAATATTATCCCAATCTAAATCCACGATATTATTTTTCATTGTTGCCTCCTGATTCTTCTTTACTTAATGTTAACTTAAAACGTTGTCAATTGACAGATACCTATTGCAAAAATCATAATTATCCAATTTTTGATTGTTAACATCTCTTTTCTTGCTATGCTTTGTGTCCTGCATTAAAATATTCATATTGAAGGAGATGATTTGTTTGTCATTTGATTTAAAGGAATATAAAGGAAAGAAAGTTCACATCATTGGAATTGGTGGTTCCATGATGAGCGGAATCGCCGGAATCCTCTTGGATAATGATGTCCGAGTCTCTGGCACCGATCAAGAAGAATCTAAGACTCTAAACTGGGTTCGCCGCATGGGTGCATCGGTTAAAGGCGGCCATCACGAAGATTATATCTACGACCAAGACTTGGTGATCTACTCAGCAGCTGTCGCTCAAGACCACCCTGAGCTAGTAAAAGCTCGAAAATTAAACATACCTACCATGACGCGCTCGGAATTTTTAGGCTATCTATTAAAAAACTTCCGCCTGTCGGTAGGGGTTGCCGGAACACACGGCAAAACATCCACCACTGCTTTGTTAACTGCGATTACCATGGAAGCAGCTCTTGACCCGACCATATTAATTGGGGCCCATGTCCCTTTAATTAATTCCAATTATCGGGTGGGTCAATCCGAAGTTATGGTGGTAGAATCCTGTGAATATCAGCGATCTTTTTTAGACTTCCCACCCCAAATTGCCATTCTCTTAAACGTGGAAGAAGACCACGTTGATACCTATAAAAACCTGGAGGAAATTCGTCAAGCCTTCCATCAATATGCTGCCAGCGTCCCCGCTGATGGCTGCATCATCGCCAACGCCGATGATCCCGATGTGATGGCAACTGTGCAAAATGTTTCTGCCAATGTTTTAACCTTTGGCATCGATGCCGGTGAAATTCGTGCTAAGCATATCGAAATGGACCATGTGGGACGGCCCACTTTTGATTTATACCATGGTGAAAACCAGCTTTTTTCGATCCACCTGCCCATTCCAGGCGTTTTCAACATCTATAACGCTTTAGCTGCATCGGCTGCTGCTTTAAAACTAAATGTGGAGCCTGAAACAATCCGTCAAGGTCTTTTAAATTATAAAGGCGTGGATCGCAGACTACAGGAACTAGGTTCCATTCGGGAGGTACGTTTCTTTGATGATTATGGACACCACCCCACAGAAGTTCGAGTCACCATCGAAACCATGCTCCATTATGATTACAAAAAGTTGATTGTTCTAATGCAACCTTTAACCTATTCTCGCTTGCATCACTTTATGGATGATTTTATTCCTTTATTTGACCAGGCCGACCTCACCATTCTCTTGCCCGTTTATACTTCTCGAGAGGTTGATACCGGTCTCACTTCCAGCCAAGTTCTTGGCGATGCTATTCGGGCCCGCAACACCACTGAATGCATAAACGCAAAGGACTATGAAGATGCGGCTAATATCATCTTGCAACGGACAAACCCTGGCGATATTGTTTTATCCATCGGTGGCGGCGAAGGTTACAAGGTTTATGATTTACTGGAAATTAATGAAGAGATTATTGCTAAAAAAGCTAACCCTTGATTTAATTAAAGATGCAGCAAGAATGGGTAAAACTTTAAACGTTGTGTTATTTTCTATATTTCCGTTATAATCTACTAAATATATAAGATAAAAACGCTTAAAACTTATATATCACCAGTACAGACTAAAGTTGTGTAGTCCTGTGCTGGTGATTTCTGTTGCCAGAGTTTTGTCCCTTAGCTTAAGATAGTAATGGCATCTTTCCAAAAGATAGTTTACTAGATACATTTGCTTGTTATATTCCGAAGCTATAGTTATCAGCAACAGTATTAGCCCTATTTATTAATAAATAGGTGTCGCAATCTATTTTTAACAACAAATATTATAACGAGGAGGGAAAAGATGAAACGCATATTCAATCATTTACTCAAATACTGGAAAAAACTAATTTTTCCCACCGTGGCACTGCTTTTAGTGATCGCTTTAGATTCAGGCAAGCCCTTTCTCCACCGCATGATTATCGACCAGGCGCTCCCAGAAAAAAGTGCCCCCTTACTAACATGGATCTTAATTGGTCTTTTCGTGATTACCACCGGGCGAGCCTTGTTTGGATTTTATATGGAATTTAGCTTTGATAAGATTGGGATTTTAGTTTACCGAGATCTTAAAAACATGTTATTCGACCATATCCAGCAGCTGCACTTTGCTTATTTCGACAATATGAACACCGGTGAAATCATGGCTCGCCTAGGGGAGGACCTTGAAAACATCTGGCGCAGCCTTTCTTTTGGTTTCCGCATGCTATTAGAAGAAGGGGCTTATTTCATCATCGGAGTCGTTGTTTTGGGAAGCATTAACTGGAAACTTACCCTGATTATTCTTCTCATCATGGCACCCATTGGCTTTTTAGCCGTTAGTTTTGAACGAAAGATCAATCAAAACTTCGAGGCAATCTCCGACCAAACAGCCATCCTAAACACAACGGCTCAGGAAAACATTGCTGGTGTTCGCTTGGTTAAAGCCTTTGCTCGGGAAAAGCATGAAATTCGTAAGTTTCTCACCAAAAACAAAGAAAACTACGACTTGAACAACGAACAAGCTCAAATCATGGCCAACAACTTTCCAATCATTGAGCTGTTGACGAATTTGGCTGTCATTGCCATGTTTGCCATCGGGGCTTTGTTTGTTACTAGTGGTGAAATGACCTTGGGTAGTTTGGCTATCTTTTCCGGCTTTATATGGAATCTTATTTGGCCCCTTCGAAACCTAGGTTGGCTGATGAATATGACCGGACAGTTTAGTGCCTCGGTTAAAAAGATCTTAGTTATTCTCAATACGGAATCTGAAGTCACAGATGCTCCTGGCCTAACCCCTCACCAAGTAAAAGGAGATGTTGAGTTTAAAAACGTGACCTTCTCCTACCAAGAAGAGGCGGTTTTAAATGATGTTTCGTTTAAAACTAAGGCTGGGGATACCGTAGCGCTAATGGGCACTACGGGTTCTGGTAAGACTTCTGTCTTGGCACTCATTGGTCGATATTATAATCATGAAAAAGGATCCGTCTTAGTGGATGGAATCGAAACCAAAGATTTGCGCTTAGACGATCTACGTGGAGCCATGAGCGTAGTCCACCAAGATACCTTCCTGTTTTCTGAATCCATTGGTAACAACTTAAAATTCGCCAACGCTGATGCTAGCGAGGAAGACATTCGAGAAGCGCTTCGAATTGCCTGCGCTGACTTTGTTTGGGAATTGGACGAGGGACTTGATACTGTGATCGGAGAACGGGGCGTCGGTTTATCCGGTGGCCAAAAACAGCGCTTAGCCATTGCTCGAGCCATTTTGAAAGAATCACCGATCTTGATTCTTGATGATGCCACCTCCGCCTTGGATATGGAAACCGAATATCAACTATTAAAAAATCTAAAAGGATTACGCCATCCCCGAACCACCTTTATTATTGCTCACCGGATTTCTGCGGTGAAAAATGCCGATCAGATTCTTTATATGGAAAATGGTCATGTCATGGAAATTGGAACTCATGACGACTTAGTCCAGCATGGTGGTCGCTATGCTGAAGTCTATAAGGAACAATTCCAAGACTTTGAAAACTTAACGGAGGTGATTTAATTGGCAAGAAATACTATAACTCAAGATGAGAAAGTGACTCTGTCTAAAAAAAGCACCATCATTAAGCGTTTGGCCAGCTATATTAGACCCTACTGGAAAACTGTTATCGTCATCATGATGCTGATGATTTTCACCATGGTGGTGGGTCTTATTAATCCCGTCTTTGTCAAATATACTGTAGACGTAGCCATCGCAAATAACGACACCTCATCCCTCATTAAGTTAGCGGCAGGTATTGCTGGGCTTAACCTCTTGGCTGCCTTGGCTGCTTACCATCGACTTCTTTCCATGGGCCGAGTTTCTAATAAAATTATTTTAAATATGCGCGAAGAATTATATTGCCACATCCAAAAGCTATCTTTTGCTTTTTTCGACTCCCGGCCTGTCGGCAAGATCCTTGCCCGAGTAGTTGGCGACATTAACTCTTTGCAACAATTATTCACCAACTCTGTTACCTCTTTAATTCCGCAAATACTACAACTCATTCTCGTCGCGATCTTGATGCTATTTACTAATGTTTGGCTCGGTTTAGCCACCATGGTAGTTATGCCGCTATTAGTCTCTGGTATCTTTTATATTGAAACCAAAGCTCGCGTCCGGTGGGGCGATTGGCGAGGTAAGCGATCCAATGTAAATGCCTTTACCCACGAAAACTTTTCAGGCATCCGAGTTGTTCAAGGCTTCCGCCAAGAAAAAACTACGAGCACCAGCCATAGTGCCATGGTGTCGGATATGAACACAAAATTTGTCAGTGCCGTAAAGCTGAATGATTTATTTTGGCCTATGGTTGAACTTTCTTCGGGAATTGGTTCTCTTGTTGTCTATCTAACAGGAGCCATCCTTTACTGGCGTGGAATGGTGACGTTGGGTGATATCCTAGCCTTCTCCATGTTTATCAGTCTCTTTTGGCGGCCGGTTATGTTTATTGCTGATTTCTACAATACCTTAATCACTTCTTTGGCATCTGCGGAGCGAATCTTTGAAATCTTAGATACCGAGCCAGAAATCGTGGATCAAGCAGGAGCTCAAATCATGCCAGAAATCGCGGGCCATGTTGAATTCGATCAGGTCAGCTTTGAATATGATCCTAAGGTTCCTGTTTTGCACAAAGTTTCTTTCTCTGTTGAACCCGGTGAAAGTATTGCCCTAGTGGGTGAAACAGGTGCTGGAAAAACGACCATTATTAACCTGTTAGCTCGCTTTTACGACTTAACCTCGGGTACCATTCGAATCGACGGCCAGGATATTTCCAAGGTACAGATTGAATCTTTACGTCAGCAAATGGGTATCATGATGCAGGACACCTTCCTGTTTTCTGATACCATTCGAGAAAACATCCGTTATGGTAAGCTCGATGCCTCAGATGAAGAAATTGAAGAGGCGGCTAAAGCTGTTAATGCCCATGATTTCATTATGAAAATGGAAAAAGGTTATGACACAGAAATTAAGGAGCGAGGATCTCGTCTATCGGTTGGTCAACGCCAGTTGATCTCCTTCGCCAGAGCCTTACTGGCCAATCCTAGAATTCTTATTCTTGATGAAGCCACCAGTAACATTGATACCCAGACGGAACGACTAGTTCAACAAGGAATTTCACGCCTACTCAGTGGACGCACCTCCTTTGTAATTGCCCACCGCTTGTCCACCATCCGCGACAGCAATCGGATTTTAGTAATCCATGATGGGGAAATCGTTGAAGGCGGCACCCACGAGGAACTTCTTGAAGAAAAAGGCTACTATTATAACCTCTATATGGCTCAATATCGTTTCCTTAATGAGGGAGCTTAACAGAGTGCAAAGAGAAAACATAAGATGAAAAATGCCAAGCTTAAGATTGAAAAAGGACCTCCCAATTTAGGGAGGTCCTTTTTCAATCGTTTTACCGGAATATTAAATTTATAACATTCTACTTGGTGCGGCTAGCTTCTAAAGTCAGGTTCTGTATCTCCCACCCAATCATTGAAAATACCGGAAAGAGTTTGGAACTCATAGGCTTTGACAAAAGGGGTCCCTAATCCAAATGGAATCGATCCCAGTAAGTACCAACCGATAAATGAAAGATCTAACACAAAGAGGTCAGCCTTGTTCCCCTCTGTTAATAGCTTGCTGGCTGAGAACGCCTCGGCAGAGGTCATGTTTTTATTCCGAGACAATAAAAAGGGGATCATACTGTATTCATAGGCCTTAATTACACCTGGAATAATAAACAAAAGTGTCCATAGGAGTATTTTTAAATTCATTAAAAACATTGTTTTCACAATGTTAAGATAATATTTAGAACGAAAGACCCAGAGTAGATCATTCATATCTATGGTTTCCTCGCCCAAGTCATTCTTTCTAAAATATTGATAGGGCCCGACAGAAAGTGGATTCATAACGAATATTTGAAACGCAATTCCTGCTAAAATTCCAATTAAAACAATGGGCAAAAAAAGACTTACATTATCCTTAATAAAAGTGACAACTCCACTGTGTGGAACAATCCCCATTAGCTGATTGGTCATTTGATCGCCAACATTTTGAGTTCCAGCAGTATTGGATCCAAAATTAAAACGAAACACCTTCTGTCCATTGGCAATTAAAAACACCAACGCAACCAGCGCGGCAATGAGCCACTTGCCTTTTAAATTCATCTTGGCTCGATTTTTATAAAACATACGATTAATCATCATTCCCACCTCAATACCCTTATTGCCATAATTTTACATGCAAAGCTTCTCCGGAGCAACTAATCATCTACAGGGTTATCTATTAATTTTGAATCCTTTAATTCTAAATCAGTAGGGTTTTTATAGAAGCCAAAAGCAACGGAGTGGAAATAGTCCCAATCCGTTGCTTTTGGCTTGTAATTTTATAGTTTTTTGGATATTAGTTTTTGCTAATGATCTCTCATAGTGATTTCTCATGATAATTCTCAATTAATTTTACTAATTTGCAATCATTTGTTTTGCCAATCAATCATTCTCTGCTAAAAGCTAATTACATAAACCCAAGTAGTCGAGCAAATAAAGCTGCAAAGATGATTCCGAAAAAAGTTCTCTCAAAGAACACAATAATTAACTCTTTCAACTTTAACGGGAGCTTTGTCGCCATCATTACCACAACAGTTTCAGCAAAGAAAATAATTTGAACAATCGATACTGCCACTACAATGTATCTAGCCCCAGGATGAATTACATCAAT
>JAAZGI010000350.1 GCA_012511315.1 Clostridium sp. | reverse complement strand
GATCCGTCATTTTTTCATAAGCAGTTGATTCTTCTGCAATCATTAATACACCAGGGAAGGCATCTCGTATCACGGTATTGATTTTCTTTAAGAAAGCCAAGGCCTCTAAATCGGTGTTGCCACCTTCTTCATTGGGAATGTACTCCTTACCAGCATAATCAAGGTAAATCATTGACGAGACAGCATCTAGGCGCAAACCATCCACATGAAACTCATTAATATAATAATAAGCATTAGAAATGAGGAAGCTTTGCACTTCATGTTTTGAAAAATCAAAATGCATGGTCCCCCACCCTTCATTAAAGGCTTTATTATAATCCATATGTTCATAGGTGGCTGTTCCATCAAAGTAACGCAAACCTTGTTCATCGGTAACGTAGTGACTAGGCACCCAGTCTAAGATGATGCCAATCCCAGCTTGATGAGCTGCATCGACAAATTCACGGAACATATCTGCCGTTCCGAAACGACTGGTTGGTGAAAAGTAGCCGGTCACTTGATAGCCCCAAGATTCATCATTGGGATGTTCCATAATCGGCATAATTTCAATATGGGTATAGCCCATATCTTTCACATAGGGAATTAGCCTGTCTTTTAATTCTGTATAAGTATAAAAGCGTCCATCAGGGTGGCGCATCCAAGAGCCAAAGTGTACTTCGTAGATGCTCATGGGATTTTTGTAGGGGTTAATAGCCCGTCGCCGTCTAAGCCATTTGGAGTCCTGCCATTTAAAATCCTTTAATTCAACTACACGAGAAGCTGTTCCCGGCCTTACTTCACTGGCAAAAGCAAAGGGATCGGCTTTTAAGACTTGGTTGCCATCGTGGTGGAAAATCCGGTACTTGTATAAAGCACCCTCCACATCATGATCAATGCGTCCCTCCCATATTCCGGTCGTCTCATTTTTTACCATGGCTTGTGAGCCCCACCCATTAAACTCTCCCGTCAACTCAATATGAGCTGCTCTTGGCGCCCAAACCCGAAACACCCAGCCTTTTTCTTCTCGATGAGCTCCGAGATAGCGATATGCTTGGTAATTATCGCCAGTATTAAAGAGATAAGCTGGATCTAACAATCCATTTTGTTTATTCACTTTTTTTTGTTTAATATCATCATTCATAACTTCTCCTATCAGGAACCTATTAATCGATTCCCTTCCTTAAAAATTACATTCGCATTTTTACAGCTGGATTTTGGTATTTCTATCGAATCAAGCGATGAAATTACTTGTTACTCTTATAATATCAAATTATAGTTCCCTTAGGGTGATTGTTAGTCATTTTCAGAGCAAATCCAAGGTAAAATAACGAAACATTATAATTTGTTCATAATTAAGGCTTAACAACTTTTGATGGCTATTCACCCTTAAACCCTAGGTTGAGACACCATTTATTCCCTCCATAAAAAGTGTCCATAAAAAAAGAGGCTTTGTTAAAAAAACAGCCCTTTTCTTTCACCTCAAAATTCAGTACACTTTACAACCTTGCAACTCTACGTAACGGACCGTTCCGCCTTACCTCCAGCCCCTCTAATTCTACTCAATGTGCTTCCTTAACAATTCTCATTAAGTAAATTTTTCAAGAAAGTTATCTTGTGATAACTCATTGATGTCTGGGAATTTTAGAGTTTAAAACTCCATTGATGGTTATCTCCAGCTAGCTTTGTTTTAGCATCTTTCACCTTTTTTTGAAACCATAGGCATCTGTTGACTCTCACCAGTTTTCTAACCTCTAGAGTCTTTCAGATTTCCACCAGTCTTTTCAAAAAACTGTTTAAAGGATTGGATTTCAAATGAAGAGGTTAAGGAAGGTTTCCCCCATTGCTTAAGATAAACTGTTTCATATCTTCTGGTAGGTCCGCCTGTAACTTAATCTTTTCCTTGGTCATGGGATGGATGAACTGGAGTTGCCAAGCATGAAGAAATTGTCGAGGATGATCCCCCAATAAGGGACCTTCATAAAGTTCATCCCCCACAATGGGATGGCCTAAATAAGTGGAGTGAACCCTAATTTGGTGAGTCCTGCCAGTCTCTAATATAAACTCCACCAAACTAAAGCCTGAAAACTCTTCCAGGACTTTAAAATGAGTGACACTAGGCTGGCCTAAACCATGGACGCAGCGTCTATAATCCTCAGGATTGGGCCAGTAAATGGCAGCATCAATCGTCCCTTGTTTGTCCTGCCAAATTCCTTGAGTAATGGCTAAATAGGTTTTCACGGTTTTTTCTTTGCCTCGATAGCGAGCAAAGGCTGAGTGGGTGAATTGATTTTTAGCCACTAAAACGAGTCCCGAGGTGTTCATGTCCAACCGGGAAACCAGACGAACGATGGAAGGATCGTTTCGCTGTTTAAAATAATGGAGCAGCCCATTGGTCAAAGTGTCCTCATGATGATTTCTCGTGGGATGAACCACTAAAAATGGTGGTTTATCAACCACCACCAGACTGGAGTCTTCATAAACAATGGTTAGGTCCATCGGAACGGCTACCATATCTTGTTCTTCCTCACGGTCCAAGTTCACTAAAAGAGTTTCGCCACCACGTATTTTATAGTCGATGCGAACGCTTTTACGACCAATAAATATCTGTCGATCCATTGCTAGACGTTTCATATTGCGTCCCGATAACTTTAATTCATTCCTTAAATAATCACGGAGGAGCTGACCTTTAAACCCCTCATCAATGGTTGCTTTCAAGACGTTACGAGCTCGATTCTTGGTCTCCCTAGGATTCTCGCCTGAATCCTTTAAGGTCGAGTTTTGATTTTTAAAAACTGCCATGACTCATCAAATCCTCCTTTGCCTCTAAAGTATAGGGGGCTGGTGTTGTGCCTTTCTTCTCAAATAGTTCCAAGGTATGGTTCATGGCAGCCAAACAACCTGCATCAATTCCCTTTCGAGCTTGTTTTCGAACTTTTTTTACACCCGGAAAATCTCGACCGGGTTCAATATAGTCTGCCAAATAGATAATTTTCTCTAAATCGGACATACCGGCTCGCCCGGTTGTATGGTAACGCAGAGCATTTAAAATGTCTGAATCCTTGATATCAAAGCGATGGTAAGCCGTTGATGCACCACAAAATGCATGCCAAAGAGTTTTGTAATCCTTTAAAGAGTTATGATCCACGTGGGGATCCTTTTTAAGGCAACGCCACAATTCTCCTTGATCGCGACATTTCTCCACATCGTGGAGCAAAGCCGCTAGACTCACTTTTTTAAAAAACTCATTCTTTTCATGCCTCGTAGCAAACTCAAGATGAAGCTTAGCTAATTTCCGAGCCGTTCTCTCCACCCTTAATGTGTGTCGATATCGTCTTTTAGTTAGTTTTTTTCTTAAGTAGCGCTTGATTTTTTTTGTTAAACTCATCTTATTCCCTTATACCTTCTCTATGCCAACAACAGATATTTTGCCTGTGAACTTCCATCGACTCATTCATTAATATTCTCTCAAATCAAAAGCCGACTCTTATCCCTAAGTTTAAACCAACTCTTTTCATCGAGCAATACAATCACTTAAACTTTAAATCATACCTCTTTTGACCTTGCTTTTTGACCTTGCTTTTTGACCTTGCTCTTCTAACCTTGCTCTTCTGACCTTGCTCTTCTGACCTTGTTCTTCTGACCTTGTTCTTCTGACCTTGAGTCACCTTCTCTTGAATTCTAAGGGTTTTTCTCTTAGCTTAAAGTAATTTTTTCTGAAATTTCAATCTTTTCCACCTAGAAGCTTTCAAATTTTTTAATCCGAATAATTCCATAAAAAAAGGGAGTGTATAAGGGCTTATTTATTTAAGCCTTTATGCTACTCCCTGGATTGATAAAGTTTATGTTCATGAATATAGTCATACACATCGGGATGTAAAAAAGACCGATGTGGCAAGTCCTTAGCAACTCGATTTCGAATATCGGTGGAAGATATTTCTAAGTCTAAGGAATCAATCAAGGTGACTAATCCACCCTTGGAGCGAATCCATGCAACTGATGCTGCCACATCTTCTGCTCGATAGCCTGGTCGATCAAAACAAACCAAGTGGGCTTTTTCAAGAATGATTTCTGGAT
>JAAZGI010000349.1 GCA_012511315.1 Clostridium sp. | reverse complement strand
CCTCTAATATCTGGTGTTTATGATTATAAGGGCTACACCCGTTCCCATCCCGAACACGATGGTTAAGCCTTATAGTGCTGATGATACTGCATGGGAGACCGTGTGGGAAAGTAAGTTGACGCCAGTTAGTGAAAAACTCTGAATTAATCAGAGTTTTTCTTTGTTTTAATACAAAAATTTATCCTGACTTTAGGACATAAGATTAATGGAACCCTTGAGGTCACTCGATTAAGAGTCATCTCAAGGGTTTTTTTGTACACTTATTTTAAGTTCTTTGTCAAATCTAGTTTCGTTATTGCTCTAAACTGAGTTAAGGTCATATTCTTTTTAAGTAATTTCATTCCCAATACTTGGCTGAGTTGAATGTAGGTTTGATTAACTTTTATTGGCGTTACTGTAACTCGAGGATAGTCTCCTTGGACAATTACTCCAGCTTCATGGATTGCTTCCATCAGCTTTGCACAAGAAACTCGATCTCCAGTATTCTCGCTCATAAGATATTGGGCATACCGCATCATACATAAGGCTAAAAAGCATAAGGCGAAATGTCCTCGAATATGTGCATCATTCCATACATAGACTGGGTTTGCTCTTAAATCTGTCTTCAAAATCCGAAAACTTTCCTCAATTTTCCATAATCCTCGGTAGATGGTAGTTGCTTGATTAGTCGTTAACTCCAAGTTATTTGTTATTACAGCATAATACCCATCATAACGAGCTGATTCTCTAATTCGAGCTTCATCCAACTTCCATTCAGAGGTATCAAGTTGCATCTCTAAGTACTGATTTACACCCCGTTTAATTGCAGCTTTGAGCTGATACGGTTTATCTAACTTTTTTTCAAGTCTTGCTAGCATACGATCACGATCAGCTCGATCTTTAGCAGCTCGCGATGGACTCCAAGTTAAATGTATCTTAACGGGAATTGATTTCTCATCATATTTTTTTGGTCTTCCTCTTTTTCTCTCCCTCTCTAAATCATGGGGTTTTTCAACTTCACGGGGTACCTTAAACTTCAAGTCTTGTTCCATAATCTTATGTCGGCTTAGTAATTCTCCCGTTTCTCGGTCGTAACTTTCAGTCCAACCTGATTCTTCCCATACTAAGCGCTTGAAGTCTTCTGCTGACCGTTTGAGGGTATAACTAATGACAAAGTCGTGACCTTGTGCACAAAGATACTCTAGATTACTTCCGCTGTTCAAACCGCGGTCAGCGACTACTGTGATTTTTTCAAGACGGTAAAGCTTCTTGAGGCGATCGACTGACTGTTTTAGAGTCTTCTGGTCCATCGTGTTCCCTGGAAACAGCTCATAGGTAACAGGGATTCCGTTATTATCAATAAGCAGACCCATTACTACTTGAACTTCGTTATTTTTATGATTTTTGGAGAAGCCAAACATTCTTAACTCTCCCCATTTGGTACTTTCAAATGAATAGGTGGTTACATCGTAGTAGGCGTTAGCATTCTCTCGATTAGTATTTTTCTCGAAAAACTTAGCCAAGTGTTCAATCATGGTTTCTTTACTCTTATCCAAAACATCCAACACACCATAGAGTGTATCTAAACTTAGATTGTTAATACCTGCATAGGAAGCTTGATTATTGGCACTGGCGAGGATGCTGTGGGGATCTCCACAACGATGAGCTATCAAAAAGAAAATTGCTTCAATGACTCGCTGAGCATCTCGTTTTCCTGCTTGCTCCTTGAAGAGATCGTCTAGTTTAAGATTGGTCCACAACTGTTTTATAATGGCATGCCCAAAGAGGAAGGAAGGGGTAACATCATCTTCCTTAGTAATCTCATCAGCAGACGCTTGAATCTGGATTGGTGCCTTTAGTGCCTTTTTTTCAGCAGTAATTCTTTTAGCTTCCATCCGAAGTTCTTCTATAATATGTGGGTTTTCAGCTAAAAGTTTTTCATAATTACCGATCGTCTTCACAACGTGAGCTTTACGTTTTTTAGTACCAGGAATTCGAGTATCTTCTCTAAATTGAATCACCCGATTTTTTCCTGTTCCACTGATTGTTACGTACATATAGCACCTCCAAGAGACTTCTTAATCTCATTAAAATCATTGAAGAATCGAGGGTTACCACGCACCAAAGTATTGTTTTTAGGGAACTAAACTCCTAAAGTCAGGAGTGAAAAACTCTGAATTAATCAGAGTTTTTCTTTGTTTTAATACGAAAATTTATAGTTAACATTTAGTCCAAATGATAAACTATAGACTGAAAGTTAAGTTGTTTTATTATCGATTGTTAAGAAATATTACTTATGGGGGAATTATTATGAAAAAAAATCTTAAGGTGTTTGTTTTGGCTGGTATTCTAAGTGTAGGTTTAATGGCTGGGTGTTCTCAGGCGGGGGCTAATGAGAGTGCGAATATTGATTCAATATCTTCAGCTTCAGTAGCTCAATTTTATGAATCAAGTTCAATAAAAGGTGAGGAACTTATGAATGCAATCAATGAACGCT
>JAAZGI010000348.1 GCA_012511315.1 Clostridium sp. | reverse complement strand
TACACCTTCCTTCAGATTCCACCTCGCGATGGACACCCTTGGTGTTCAGCTATGTCTTTCCCACTACTAGGGCAGACTAGGGACTTTAACCCCTTAGATTGCGCCCATGCTGGGCGCACGAAAAAAACAGCCTATCTCAATTAAGAGAGGCTGTTTTTTTATTAAGATTAATTGCGCTTAAAGCTTTTCCGAACTGCTTTAACCAGTGGAATAGATATTAGTGTAGAAGCAACTGCCTCTAATAGTGGAACCACCGTTAAAACAGCAGCAAGCACTTGCATAAATACATTTCCATCAAAACTGCCAGCTTTTAAACCCAATGCTAAAAACATAGCTGTCAACACCAATATTGAATGAATAAAAGTTGATACAAATGCTGTTATTCCTATGCTAAGAGCTTCAGAGCTTTGAACCCGCTCAAAAAAACGATAAATCGGATAAATCAAGGCACCGAAAATCACACGTGGTAGCACTGAAACCAATGGGTTAATAAATAAAAGATCTAATGGTGTCGCTCCTCTTGTCATGGCAACAAACATTGAACTTAAACCAAAAGTTAGCGCAAACAAAAGGCCTGCCTTCCAACCAAACAGAATCGTCCCTATAATAACTGGTATGTGAATTAAGGTGATTGCTAAGGGTGGAATTTGGATGTAGCCAAGAAACGGTACCAAAGACATTACAATAATGATGGCCATGATCATTCCATAATAAGTCATATTTCGTGTATTTGTTTTTTTATTCATTGAAGACCTCACATTCAATACTATTTAAGCATTGGGATTTTAGACAGATTTATTCTCAACAAGTATACCACAGCCCTATAGTATGAGTCCCCTAGCAAAATATAAATTTTATCTTAAAACCCGACTGTATACCATTATATAATGTAAAAAAGTACCTAATAACACGAAACAATGAAACAATTCATGAAAGCCAAATAAATGTGAGAAATTCGGTTTTTTCATTCCATAAATTACAGCTCCGATTGTATAGCTTAGCCCTCCCGCCAAGAGTAAATAAAACCCTGAAAACCCGGTAACATCAACCACTGCTTTTAATAAGATAATCGACAACCATCCCATTCCTAAATAAATTCCAGTATATAATGGACGAGGCGCATTAATCCAGAACACCTTAAATAGAACACCAAGGAGTGCAATACTCCAGATTAAAACTAACATGAAAGTACGGAAGCTACCTTGCAAGATAAATGCAATGATAGGTGTGTAAGTACCAGCTATTAATACAAAAATCATCGAATGATCTAGTTTTTTCATAAACAAAAGAGCTTTGTCTCCCAACATTATTAGATGATAGATACCACTAGTTGCATATAACGCTACCATACTAATACCAAAAACAATGAGCGATACCATATGTCCGAATCCAATCTCTAGTTTAATTCCTTTATTTATCAATAAAATCAGTCCAATTGCGGACACCACTGCCCCAAACAAATGAGTGATTGAATTAACTGGTTCTCGTATGTATTTTTCCATGAAATCATCTCCTTTTTTATATCATATCACATCCATATATTTGTTAGCAATAGTGCTACCTATCTATATTGTTTTGTAATCCTTTCCTTGTAATTTCCCTCTTAAATCTTACACAATTGGGTACAAGTGCATGTAAATAAAGGAATCCGAGTATCGCCACTCGGATTCCTTCCCTTGTATTTTTTTATTGAATTAATGTGTTCAATAATTTTCTTTCAAAAACTTCTTTATTAAAGAATCTCCTGGCTATATTTATTTTAGCTTTCAGACTAGTCTTTCTAACGATTTCTTCAAGGTTTTATATCTGTTCCATTTTTAGATCCCTAATCCAATTTAATTGTTCTGTCAATTGATTGGATATTCCTTGATTTAATCTCTTGATTGAATCTCTGTTAATATATTTGAAGAACCAAGGCTACCTACTAGAGAATTGCTAGTTCACTAAATAAATTAGTTTACCTACTTACCCTGTTCTAGATTTCTTTTTAATACAAGTGCTGACAGAGAATCCACATTTACATAGCCTTTTTGCAGAGAAATTGTTTCAGTACCTTGACTGACTTTCATGTTTCGAACCAATACTTGCCAATCTCCCTTGTCAATCGATGCACTTTTTTCGCCTTGATTTCCATTGATAATGACTAAAATTTCATGTTGTGAGTCCACTAAACTATAAGCTATGATTCCGTCTTTAGCGTAATGCAATTTAACGGAGTTTTCAATAGTCTGAGTGTCCCGTAGGCGGAATAAATAGTGACTTTTGCGCAGATGGATTAGGCCTTTAACAAATTCTACCGATTGGCGATAAGCATCTTGCCTTTGCCAGTCATAACAGTTAATTTCATCTGGCGATTTATAGCTATTCTCTACACCACGCTTAGTCCGTAAAAACTCTTGTCCACCATGAATAAATGGAATACCTTGTGCCAAAAGGACAATAGATGTTGCTAGGGTGTGCCGACGGATCCGTGTTTCTTCTGAATCCTCAGGATTCGTCATCAATAGCTTATCATATAAGGTTAAATTGTCATGGGCTTCAACATATTGAATAATTTGGCTCGGTTCCTTGTATTTGGCAAAATCAAGTTTACCTGTTAAATTTGCTGCCACGGTTTTTTGATCACGACTCCGTTCAGAAATAAACCCTTTTCCAGTGAAATCAAAGGTAGAGCCCTTAATAGCATCACGCATGGAATCGTTAAAGTGAGCAATTCGAGGCATCTTCCAAGCATTGCCTTGCCAAGCTCTTTCTGATTCTGGCAATTCAGTATTTAAATTCCACCCTTCACCTAAAATAATTATAGATGGATCGATGCGATCTGCTAAGCGGCGAACCTCATTCATGGTCTCTACATCATGAATCCCCATTAAGTCAAAGCGGAATCCATCAATTTTAAATTCTTCCAGCCAATAAGCAATGGAATCCAAAATATATTTCCGCATCATCAATCGTTCGGAGGCCGTATCATTGCCTACGCCTGTTCCATTACTCAGATTCCCGTTTTTATCATAGCGGAAAAAATAACCAGGAGCCGTTCGATGGAGGGGATGATCTGATACTTCATAGACGTGATTATAAACCACATCCATAATCACTCGGATACCTGCTTCATGAAGGGCCTTAATCATTTGTTTTAACTCCAGGATGCGAAGTACTGGATCTTTTGGATTTTTCGAGTACGAGCCTTCTGGTACATTATAATTTTTGGGATCATAGCCCCAATTATATTCATCTTCTGGTTGATGTTCATTCACTGTTGCAAAATCATAAATTGGTAACAGCTGAACATGGGTCACGCCCAGTCTTTTTAAATAATCAATTCCTGTTGGTGACCCAAAGGAATTAACCGTACCTTTTTCTGTTAAGCCTAGGTAACGTCCACGCTCTTCTACCCCTGAGTTTGGATCCACTGTAAAATCTCGGACATGGAGCTCATAGATGATGGCATCCGTTAAGCTTGTAAAGGGTGGCATTCGGTAATAACCCTCTAAGTATACACTATCCGGGTCAATAACCACGCTACGATTTCCATTTACGATTACAGCTCGAGCATAGGGATCTTGGGTGGAATGATTTCGACCATCAGAAAACTTCAAGTGATAGGTGTATATCGTCTTATGTTGATTTCCCTTTAACTTGACTTCCCATACACCTACATCCGTCTGGTGCATTGGAATCGTCTTATTAATGCCGCCATCTTCCTCAAAGGAATCCCATACCTCTAAGCTAACTTCTTGAGCGGTTGGAGCCCATAATCTGAAAAAGGTTGCTTTTTTTGTGTAAAATGCACCTAAACGGCCACTATAGTAAAACCGCTCATCAAACTCAGGAGTACGAACCAAGCTTCCACTAATTGAACTAAATTGTCCAAAGCGAGTCTTGATTACAACAGGATCTGCCATGGGCATATCATCAGACGTTTGTGTTAAGTGTTTCCGTTTAAGGTGAAAGGGTTCTTCCAATAAAGTATCTCTATATTCATCCATTCCAGTTTTATTACTTATTTTATCGTTCATTTCAATTGACCTCTAATTATTTCGTTTCAGTTTTGTTTTCAATTTAACATCAATTATAACAAGTAAATCAATGAGGAAAAGCAATTTATCTCAATTAAATCCAAAAACTTAATCTTCTTTAAATTTAGTCTCATCATACACTTGCTATAATAGAACTAAATAGGACTTATGGAGGAAATATTGTGAGTAAACTTAAAAAAGGCATTTCACTAGCCTTACTAGCTGCAATTCCAATCGCCTACCACCAACTTTATAACAAAACATTTGGCAATAAAGCTTCCTCAAACAAGATGAAGACTCTTCCCAATATAAATTTGCCTAACAACGACTTTTATATTTCAGAGGATAATTATGACTCTGACATGACGGAGACTGTTTTACCTTACATCGCAGAACGTGAAGAGATCTTAAGTTTTGAGACGACCCATCGAATAAACTATGTGCGCTACCAATGTGATGACCCTGTAGCAAATCTGGTGATTTCCCACGGTTACGCTGAGGATTTTGAGCGCTATGCTGAAGCTGTCTATTACTTTTTAAATATGGGCTACAACGTTTATTTACCTGAACATTTTGGCCATGGAAATTCTCATGTTGGAGTTGACGATCCCACGGTAATTTGGGTTAATGATTTTGACACCTATACCTTTGACTTATACCGCTTTATTAAAGATGTTGTTGAAGAAAACGAACCTCATCTACCTGTTATTGCTTATGGGCACTCCATGGGTGGTGGCATACTAGCGCGGTCTTTGGAGCTTTATCCAGATCTTTGTACTGCAGCTATCTTAACCTCCCCAATGCTTCAAGTCTACTTGAAGGGACCTGAATCCTTCATTCTCCCCCTCACCCATGCGCTATCTAAGACATCCATCTCTAAATTACCCGTTCCTGGAGATACTGGCTTTAAAAAAGAACTCCCTAATGATTTCAACCCTGAAAAAGCTGCAACCCATAGCTATGCTCGAGGCTCCTTTTTTCACCATCGCAAATGGGTTGAAGACAAAAAGTCTCGCTTTGCTGTTTCCTTTGGCTGGGTCAATGAGTCATTAAAAGCAACCCACGAAATTGTTAAAAAAGAGCATGTTGAACAAATAGAAGTTCCAATGCTTATGTTCCAGGCGGAAACGGATTCTTTTGTCGATCCAAAAGGACAATTTGAGTTTGCAGAACATGCCAAAGACCTTGAGTTTTATCAAGTACCTGGTTCATACCATGAGATTTATTCAGAAACAGATGACATCATTGTTCCTTACTTTAATAAGATTGATCAATTCATTAAAGATGTTTTACGAAGGAATGAAATTAAAGCCCAAGAAAGCAGGATTCCTCAAGGTTTTTAAACCTCTGAAAATTGAACCTGTGGAGTCATCTAATGGTTTGCCTTCATATTCAAGAATAATTTAAATACCTAGACTATTTAAAAGATAAAAGAAGTCAGCGAAAACCTACAGGGGTTTCACTGACTTCTTTTGTCTTGCTATAAAGTTATTTGCCCTTAAATTTACAAGGCATTATTAAATGAAACTCTCGTAACTTCCACCAGGATTCTAAAGGTAAACTAGCCTAAAGGAAGAACTTTCACTATTTCCATAAAGGTAACTCCTTCAGGTGCTTCTGCTTTAGTCGACAATTCTGAGATCTTAGCCTCATCGGTTATTAACTTTAAAATCAACCGAGCGCCAGAATTCCGATCCGCTTTTTCTTCAGCTTCTGGCATATAAATATAGTAGCTTAACACTGCAAGATCCCGTTCTTCTAAATTAACTTTTGTTTGGTTGTCTGCAAACTGAAACATTAGTGTGTTTTCATCTACCGCAGAAGGAACGATTGTGGCAATGTTAGGCGTGCCATCCTCATTTGTCGTTGCTATAGCTACTGCACCTGAGCGTTCATTGATTGCATTCATAAGTTCCTCACCTTTTATTGAACTTGATTCATAAAATTGAGCTACTGAAGCTGAAGATATTGAATCAATATTCGCACTCTCATTAGCCCCCGCCTGAGAACACCC
>JAAZGI010000347.1 GCA_012511315.1 Clostridium sp. | reverse complement strand
TACACCTTCCTTCAGATTCCACCTCGCGATGGACACCCTTGGTGTTCAGCTATGTCTTTCCCACTACTAGGGCAGACTAGGGACTTTAACCCCTTAGATTGCGCCCATGCTGGGCGCACTAAAAATAAAAAACAGACCCGCTGATCTGTTTTTTATCCCTAACTATTTACTTGTGATAATCTATTTATTTTCCGCTTTAGTCTCAGCTTTAATGGAGGGCTTATTTAACATAATATTTAAGACTTCAATGTCCGTATCCTTCATACCAACCGAAGCCAAGCGGCCAATACTTTTGATTGTATCCTCGATATTTTTCTTTAAAAGACCTTCGCCAGGATCAAAGCTTCGTTTGGACCTTGCCATCTCAAAGCCAATAATTCCTGCATCCACTGCAGTTGCTACCTTGGCTGCACAAGAAGGCTTTGCTCC
Organism: Clostridium sp.; assembly: GCA_012511315.1. Lineage (GTDB taxonomy): Bacteria > Bacillota > Clostridia > Clostridiales > Clostridiaceae > JG1575. The sequence goes on along the minus strand of JAAZGI010000347.1, from coordinate 3,793 downwards.
ATCACAGACTATGCCTGAATCGATCATTAAGGCATTGCCTACCGTCTGGTAAACTAGTTCGCGGTTACTTGGCTCATGCAAATAAGCAATGCCTGCTCCTGCTGCTGCTCCAGCGCTGGTTACGCCACAAAAAGCTGATAATCGTCCAATATATCGCTTAATATGCAACGCCGTTAAGTTCGAAACAATCAAAGCGCGAATCGTTTGCTCTTCACTGGCCTGCAAATCTTTTGCATATTCCATTACCGGCAATGAACAAGTAATTCCCTGGTTCCCTGACCCTGCATTGATTACTACCGGCTTTGAACAGCCACTCATCCTTGCATCAGAACCTGCTGCAGCCATGGCTCGAGCTCTGGTTTTAACATCATCACTTCCAGCCAATAGTATTTTACCAATGGATGAACCAAAATCTTCAGTTGACCCCGTTTCTGCTATGGCTTTATTTAGTTTCATCTGGTTCTTAATGGCATCCGAAACCTCAGCCAAATCTACCTCAGTTGCATAATCCAAAATACTATCCATGCTAAGCCCTTCATAGAAATCTTTTGGCGCCTCTTTTCCTAGAACCTGAGATTCTAAAAAGTCCTGATCATTATAAGAAATACGAACAATGTTGTTGTGTTGATTCATTATTTCGACAATCACCTGGTTACCAGCCTGATCGGCAATATGAATCTCAATATTTAATGTGGGAACCTCTTCTTTCAAATGAACCGCAATAATACCCTCTTCAATCATTTTGCGGGCTTCTTCTATATTTTCTTGGGTCATCTGCGATAACACTTCCAAGCCTCGATCTGAATGACCGCCTACGATTCCCAAGGCCACAGCTGAGTCAATACCCTTCATTCCATTAGAGTTAGGCACCGTCACACCCATCACATTTTTTATTATATTCCCACTACAGTATGCATCTACTTTAACTGGCATAGAACCCAAAACCTCTCGAGCTCGCGCGCCTGCTAAAGCTACCGCAATGGGCTCTGTACAGCCCAAAGCTGCTATCAATTCTTCATTTAAAATTCTGGAAAAATTATGCATGAAAATGCCTCCGTTTTTCTCACTTGATTGTCTTTCGTCTTATTCATTATCACTTAAGTTTTAGCAAAAGACAACTGAAGGCAATCCTTTTTTCTCCTATGCGTCCTAAGTGCTTGTTTTAACAAATTGGTTTTAGCAAGGACATCAACTAATAGTATTCTTATGAGAGAAATCTACTCATTGACGTTATCATTATTTTTACTGGGTCATAAACTAAAAAGGGTATGGCCAGGCCATACCCCTACATTAATATCTAAACATCTCTTGCGTCAATCCAATTTGTTTGCATTCAGTTTTATTGTCACTCTTAATAAAACCTGATTAATTTTCTTGTTCCTTGTGATCATCCTTTTGTTTTATATATGAATATGCACTACAAGCAATTATCGCTGTTAGAACTGCAGCCATAAAGGAGATAATCGTATCAAAACTAATCAAATCATTGTTATTTCCAAAAATTAAAATTGAAATGACAATGAGGAAGAGAACTATTAATATCCCTGTATGTTTTCCTTTAATATGAATCCCTCCCCTTAGCATTTAGTCCTATATCAAAAATCTCTCGTATCAATTGCTTAAAGTATACCCTTAAACTCTGTAAACTTGATGGATGATGCGTGAATAAAGTATTACTTTGTTATAATCATTCTATTAACATTCTATGATAATACTTCTGAATATCTTCTCACTTATTGACCTGGCACTTACAAGCTAAAAGCTTAACTCATCAACTTTCTGTTTCAGCTTATTGTTTCAACTTTATTTTGTTCAATAATTCCTTCAGCCTTTAAAATCTTTAATCCTTGTTTTTTTAAATCATTTAAACTCTTATGGTTATAAATAATGTAGTCTGCAAATTGACCGTTCAGATCCTCTCGGGTGGTTCGATGGTGCATCAAACGCTGACGAATCGTTTTTATCGACTCACCTCGCTGAAACATTCGCCGCCTAATTAAGGTTCTTGAAACCTTAAGATAAATCAAAATCGTATCATCCGGGTATAACTCCTTGAAACGGAGAGCACCTTTGAAATCAAGAGATACATAGGCACTCTCCCCTCGACCTATTTTACTTTCAACTTCTTTTTTTGTAACGCCATAGTAGTTTCCTGAATAAAAAGATTCCTCAACACGCTCTCTAGCAAAAAACTCATCTTCAGTCACAAAATAGTAGCTGACACCATCAATTTCTCCTTCTCTTGGACTGCGGGTCGTAGTCGATACAATCTCCTTAAGCCCCAGGCTACCAAAATAGTCACCTAAGGTTGTCTTTCCTGACCCAGACGGCCCGTTGATAATAATAATCATAATTTCCCCTCTCACTCCATCTCTAAATCACCAGTCTTTAATCCCATTATAATGCACTGAACCGATAAACTCATCGATAAAAAAATTCTGTAATCTGGTGGTAATTCCATTGGTTTGTTCCTTCGTATTTCTTTTATTGTTCAATAACTTTATAGACCTTCTTATGGAGCTTCTTAAGTTATTCTTCTAAATCCTGAAAAATTAAGGGATTTTGCTTAAATATGATATAATGAATCCATATTTTTATTTTATTTCACACACATTAAAAACAGGAGTTGATGATTTTTGGACCCTAGTAGTTCGGGGCAAGCGATATTGCTTGCTGTTGTAGTTACACTAATTCTGATTTCAGTTTTCATTTCGTTGGCTGAAACCGCTTTTTTGAATATGTCTAAAGGAAAGTTGCGCTTCCTTGTGGATACTCAAGTTTCCAAGGCTGACAAGCTTACTAAGCTATTGGAGAAACAGGAAAGCGTCTACCGCACAATGACTGTCGGAAATTCTTTGGTTAATGTTGCAGCATCCGCCTTAGGGGCAACTTGGATTAATCGCAACCAACCAACTTCAAGTGAAATCTACAACATCCTCATTGGAATCGCAGCGATGACAGTGATCATATTAATCATTGGCGAGATTCTCCCTGAATCCATCGCCCGCCGTTATCCAGAACGTATTTCTCTCATGTCCTTGGGGTTAACCCGGGCATTCTTATTTATCCTTCATCCTTTTGTGGTCATTTTTTACGGAGTCTCTGATATTTTCCTGCGTTTGTTTGGAATAAAACGAAGCAATGAAGAAACGGGAATGACAAAAGAAGAGTTTAAAAATATCGTCAATGGTTCCGTAGAAGAAGGTTTGTTGGACCTGGAAGAAAAAGAGATTATTGAAAATGTAACTGAGTTTGGCCTATTGCGAGTCAGTGACATTATGACGCAACGCTACGATATGGTATCAATCGATGTAGATACCCCCTACGAAGAAGTAGTCGAGATGATCCGTCATGAAAAATATTCCCGGATTCCAGTTTACCGAGATACCACAGACGATATCGTTGGGATTCTCAATGTAAAAGATTTACTATTCACGCAAAATAGCCCTGATTTTACATTGCTTAATTATGTTCGTCCAGCTTATTTCACCTATGAATTTAAGCTAGTTCAAGAACTGTTCCAAGAGATGCGCCGAGAGCGGACGCATATCGCTGTCGTTCTAGATGAATATGGAGGAACAGTAGGCATCACTACCATTGAAGATTTCTTGGAAGCCATTGTCGGTGAAATTGAAGATGAGTATGATGAAATTCCAGAAAAACCCATTTGCAAAATCAGCGATTCACTCTATGAGATGGATGGTATGATGAAATTGACGGACATCAATGACGAGATGGGCTTTAATATCGAGTCAGAAGATGTGGATACCATTGGTGGATTCATTATTGAACT
>JAAZGI010000049.1 GCA_012511315.1 Clostridium sp. | reverse complement strand
TAGATTACGCTAATTCACTAATTTAAAATTTATACAACCCTTTAAGTAAAACGGAGTCAGTGATTGATCACTGACTCCGTTTTACAGCTGTACTTTAGTTTTAATATAAATTTCTAGCCTATACTCCTTGAATCTTCGTCTTCCGCTCTTTTTCTTGGTTTTATTTGTTCTTTAATTTCATATTTAGGTTATCTCCGATTTCTTTCCAGATTTAATTGATTTCTCCTCAGATTTCCCCCTTGAATGTCTTATTCGGATTTCCTCTTTATTTTTCCTCTTTATTTTTCTTCTGCATTTTTCTTCTTCGATTTTATATGTTTCTTTTTTCTCTCTGTTTTTATTGGTTCACCCCTAATTTAGTTTTTTGGAACCTTCAATTTTTTTTCTTTGGCATCTCTACTTTTTGCCTTTTTATCCTTTACCTGTGAGTCTTTCTCTTTTTTGTTTTTAGACCCTTTGTTTTTAGTCTCTTTATCTTTTTTATCTTTAGCATTTTTAACTTTTGAGTCTTTGTTGTTATGAGACTTTTTCTCGTGACCTGTTCGCTTTTTCCCCGCTGCTTTCGATTCCGACTTATTTTTAGTTTCCAGTTTCTTCTTTTTTATAATTTTTTTAACTTCTTTAACTAAACTTTTTTCATCACGTCCTTGAATTTCTTGCCCATCCAACTTGGCTACCAAGGTCTTTTTACAACGACTGCATTGATGTATACAACTTTTTATTTCCGTTTCAAGCCCGAGGATTTTTTTTCTCTAATGAATAAGCTGCATGTTCTACTTCATTACTATGTTTACAGAAGTAAATTTTCATTTCCAAGACCTTCCTGACTCAGTTTATTTCTGAAGTTTTCATTTCGTTGTTGGTATAGTTCAATAAAAGCTTCCTGAGAATTAAAAGCAGAACCTTCCTTTTTTACTCGCTGATAGCTACCATCTGGCATTAGGATTCTTGCCTTAGCAGTATCCAACTGAGTAATTTCTAATACTTCTTTTAATTTCATTTTGCAATTCTTATCCTCAACGGGAATAAGTAGTTCTATACGTTTATTCAAGTTACGTTCCATCCAATCTGCACTGGAAATATAATATTTATCCTTACCATTATCATGAAAATAAAATATACGAGAATGTTCTAAAAATCGCCCAACAATGCTTCGAACAGTAATGTTTTCTGATAATCCTTTAACGTTCGGTCTCAAACAACAAATCCCTCGGACAATTAGTTCAATCTCGACTCCATCCATGGATGCTTTATAAAGTTCATGGATAATTTCTTTATCCACTAAAGAATTCATTTTAGCAATGATTTTTGCTTTCTTTCCTTGGCGAGCATTATGGGCTTCTCTTTGAATCAACTCATTAAATTTTTCGCGCATAAAATTGGGTGCTAGCGATACTTTTTTTAGCTCCTTAATTTGAGTTTGACCTGATAGGCGGTTAAACATGTTAGAGATATCTTCTCCAATCTCATCGTTAACTGTAAATAAACCAATATCAGTATAAAGTTTTGCCGTTACATCATTGTAGTTTCCTGTTCCCACATGAACGTAACGCTTAATTTTGCTGTTCTCACGGCGGATAATTAATAGCGCTTTACTATGGGTTTTTAAACCAACCACGCCATAAATGACGTGGCAACCAGCTTTTTCTAAGCGTAAAGCCCAGTTTATATTGTTCTCTTCATCAAATCTAGCTTTTAGTTCCACTAGCACTGTGACTTGCTTTCCAAGATCCGCTGCTTCCGCTAAGGCTTCAACAATAGGCGAATTGCCAGATACTCGGTACAATGTCATCTTGATGGCTAATACATCTTTATCTCTTGCCGCCGTTTTTACAAGGTTAATAACTGAATCAAAGCTTTCATAGGGATGATGGATTAAAACATCCTGACTTGATATAGCCTTGAATATATCGGGAAACAATGAAAGCTCAGGAACTGGGAGGGGATTGATTGTTTCAAATTTCATCATTCCATAACCAGGTAGCCCCGCTACTTTTGTTAAGAAGGTCAAATCTAATGGGCCGTTTAGCCGAAATACATTGGATTCATCAATTTCAAACCGTTCCATCAATCGCTGCAACAATTTGGATGAAATATCCTCTTCCACCTCAAGTTTAACGACACGACCCCATTTGCGCTGCTTTAAGGTTTCTTTGATCACCATTAAAAGGTCTTGGGCGTCATCTTCGTCATACTCAAGATCGGCATTTCGAGTCACCTTGTAGCTGGCCATGTCTTCAATGGTGTAAGCATCAAACAATTCTTTAAGATGAAGTTTAATGATATCTTCTAACAAAATGATATGTTTTGATTTTGAACTTGGAATGATATAGTAGCGATCTAAAACTGAAGGGACCTGGACTGTCCCTAAAAAAGAACGTCCTTCATCATCCACCAAATTCAAAGCGATATTTAAGGTGTTATTCATAATAAGTGGAAATGGTCTCGATGAATCAATTACCATCGGGGTTAATACAGGAAATATACTCTCCTCATAAAGCTGGTTTAAGTACTTTATTTGATCGGACTTTAAATCTTCTTTGCGCCGAATTTGCAGGTTCAATTTTTTCGCCGCTGGCATTAACTCCTCATTGTAAATTTCATATAGTTCATATTGAAGTTTTCTTGAACGAATATCGATGGCCTTGGTTTGTCCCAGCGGTGTTAAGCCCGATGGATCCGTTTTCTCCAAACCCGCTGCAATCTGATCAGACAAAGAACCATAGCGAATCATATAAAACTCATCCAAGTTCGATGTAACAATTGATGCAAATTTCAACCGCTCAAAAAAAGGGTTATTTAAATCTCTAGCTTCATTTAAAACCCTCTGATTAAACTCTAAAAAAGATAGTTCTCTATTAATATAATTCTCACTATTTAAATCTAATGAATCCATAGTCACTCCTATGTCAGTCGTGTTTAGGGGGTAACTCTATCCTAGACTTGCTTTGACTATATTTTACCATTATGGTTCCTATGAGATGTGAATAATCCATTAATTGGGTTTTCAAGACTGCCATTGTGTAGAAAATAAAAGATAGTATTGCAATAATCTAAGATTAGTTTTAAGAAAATGCCCCTGGAATGGAGAATGTTTTTATTTTAATCCTGAACCTTAAATACCGCTCTTTCTAAATAAATAATCATCTTCTTGGCCGATTATTTATTTCCCTAGCTAAATTAACTTCTTTATCCCCCTTTTGTCAGCTTTCATTTATAATAAGGTAAAGCAACAAAAGAGGAAGTGCCAATATGAAACTGGGAATTATCGATATCGGCTCCAACTCCATTCGACTAGTCATCATGGATGTGAACGGCCATTTTTATCGAATCACCGATCAAATTAAACACTCTGCCCGGTTGGGACAGGATATGACCCCCGACGGGTCTATGAATGAAAACCGTATTGATTACGGCATACTCGTTCTCACTCATTTTTCAAATGTAATGAAAACTAAGGGTGTTAACGAAATTATTTGCGTAGCAACAGAAGCAGTTCGCCGAGCCAAAAATCAAAATAAATTTCTAACTCGAGCACGCAAAGTATTAGGAACTGAAATCCGAATCTTATCTGGATTAGAAGAAGCTTATTATAATTATATCGGTTGTATCAACACCCTTGATATAAAAAACGCCCTAGCCTTTGACATCGGCGGGTCCTCCACTGAACTCATGCTTATTCGTAACCGCCGTTTAGTGGAGTCTGTGAGCCTTCGTTTAGGGTCTATTCCTCTCATGGAGAAGTTTGATCTGTCAATGGATGCCAATGGCGAGAAAATTAATCAGCTTAGATTATACATAGATGAACAATTTTCCAAACTCCCTTGGCTTAAGAGCGCAAAGGGCCTACCCCTCATCGGAATTGGTGGTTCTGTCCGAACTACTGGGAAAATCGACCGCTTACGTAAAAATCAATCACAATTTATCGCACATAACTACTCGATGGATAAAAACGATTTAGCCCAAATCGTAGATATTGTTTTAGATTGGAAGAACGGATCTGGGCCTCGGCCCAGAGGGCTTCCTTGGGATCGAGATGATATCTTTACAGGATCTTTAGTCTTGATCCAATCCATGTCTGATTATCTTGGAAGTGAAAAAGTTTTTGTCTCAGGTGCCGGAGTGCGGGATGGGCTTTTATTTGAATATTTGTTTGGTGCAAAAAAATTAGTACCCAACGTGCTTGAATTTTCACTTCGGAACATCATAGCCAATCATATGTCCGATGACTACGAGGGTGAAGCTTTATGGGAAATTACAGAGCCTATCTTTGACGTTTTATCCAAAAAGCAATCTGATTTAAAGTATATGAAAAAAGTAATGAAAACAGCCACTTATCTGAATGATATTGGTAAGAGCATTAATTTTTTCCAGCGAGATCGCAACACCTTTTATAGCATCTTGAACGCTCCAATTCATGGCATCTCACAAAAGCAAATTTTGTTGGCAGCTTCCAGCGCTACAGTAAGGTCCTCTGATGATATCCTAAAGGACCACTTAGGAAAACGCATGTTAAGCCAACGAGATATACGGGTGATTCGAAAAGTAGGTCTGATCCTAAAGCTAGCAAAAGCCATTGCTTATGGAACCATTAGTAAATTTGATGCAAAAGGAATTTCCCTCACCAATAGCAAGCTCATTATTCCCTTAGAAAATGAAATGATGATTCATTTCACCAAGGAACAATTTGCTTACTTTCATCAGGATTTCAAACGAACCTTTGGCATCACTCCTGAGTTTGTCATTGGGTCACAGCAAAGTCGTAATCAAACACCTTAATTTCTTCTCTCATAAATCAGTCACCTTGCACTAAGAGCGCAATCCTTAAAGGACCGCGCTCTTAGTGCTTTGATATTTTATTCTTTCATTTGTTTTGGTATTGATTGTTTTTATTTCTTTCATTTCATTACTGTTTTCAAACCACTATTTTTTCGGATCATTACTTTTCCAATTTATTTGTCCTTCTTTTTATCCTCACCATTTAAATTAATCAGTTCAAGACGCTCATCACAGGCTTGAATGATTTCCTTTAAAACTCGTACCCTAGCATACTTTTTATTGTTTCCTTCAATAATATGCCACGGTGCTTTTTTTGTGGAAGTTTTAGCGATCATATCATTGACAGCTTCTGTGTACTTATCCCACTTGTCCCGATTGCGCCAATCTTCATCTGTTATCTTCCACGTTTTAGCCGGGTTTTCTTGCCTTGCTTCAAAGCGTTTCAACTGTGTTTCTTTGTCAATATGAATGTAAAACTTTAAAACAATGGCCCCATAATTGGTAAGGATCTTCTCAAAACTATTTATTTCATCGTAAGCTCGCGACCACTCAAGATCTGTGGCATAACCTTCTATACGCTCCACCATAACTCGTCCATACCAACTTCGATCCCATATCCAAATATGTCCAGCTCGGGGGAACTTGTTGGCAAAACGCCATAAATAGTGATGACTCTTTTCAAAGTCATTGGGTGAAGCTGTGGTATGAACGGTGTAGTTGGTCGGGTCAAGTTCTGCCAGCATTCGGTGTATAGCCCCTCCCTTGCCGGCTGCATCCCAGCCTTCAAAAACGAGAACGAGGGGAATGCGTTCTAAATAAAGTGCATGTTGAACTTGTCGCATCTGGCTTTGCAGTGGTTTTAAAACGTCAGAGTATTCCTTATTAGAAAGTTCTTTTGAAAGATCTACCTGATCCAAAAGTCCCTTTGTATCCCCTGTAAAATCTCCATCTCGATCCATCGGACTAACTTCAGGCTTTGCTTCTTCTGCCCGTAATCTTTCGTCGAGAATTTCAATCACTCGTTTCATGACTTCTGCGGTGCTATCAGATTTTTTAGTATATTCCACAGTGTGCCAAGGCGCATAAGGTTCATCGGTGATTTCCATCACGCGTTCCATTTCTTTCACATAAACTTCGTTGTTGTCTTTATCAAACTCTTGAGCCTTCCACATTGTAAGGGGCGATTCCATCATCTTTTGAATGTGCTCTCGTTGTTTGTCTGGATCAATTTTTATTTTAAACTTAATAATGACATAGCCGTTATCAGCTAAGGATTTTTCAAACTCCCTGATTTCTTCTACTAAAATATCAGGATTCTTATAGTGAATTTGGTCAGATATTCTATTTTTATAGTAATTATACATTGAATACCAACTGCGATAATATATATTAAAGGTTTTATTGTCTGGCAAGGTCTCCAAATAGTGTGTTAAGAAAGGCTTTTTCAAGTCTTCTTCTGATGGTGGCCGACTTTCGATAAACTGGGTATATCGAGCATCTAAACCTAATAATAGTTCATTAATGATACGACCCTTACCCGATGCATAGGCTCCTTCTAATACTATCATTACTGGAACCTTTAAGGCTCTTAGTCGGCGTTGTAAGTAAGCTAGATGTTCTGCTAATGCATCTTCATCATTTACTTCTAAAATATCATTAATTTCAGCTGGAAATTCCGATTCAATTTTTTCTTCTGGTGTAATTTTGAAACGAGGACCCGGTATTTGCTTTCCTTCTTGTGCTGCTAGCTGCATCTCTGTTTGATATCGTCCATTCTGCAAGACACCATTTCCATTCATATCTTTCACTGTGGCTGATTCAGGAACTTGTTGCATTATTTGATCCTGATCAGATATAATTTCCGGATTACTTTTATTCGGCTTATTTAAGCCTTTTTTATCTTGGTTCTTTTGATTTTTTAAATGATGCTCTTTCTTTTTTTTCTTAGTCTTATGTTTTGATTGGTTTTTTCCCATAGTCTCACCTTCCTGGTTTATATTCCAGTTGTTTGTACCTAGCTAAAAATCTCCTCTGTCCTTAATTTTATATCGAAACCTTAAATTCTTTTCAAAGTTATATTTCTTATCCCTATTCTACCAAACCTTAATCATCAATTTAGTGGTTTCTCATTATATTTCAAGTATTGTTACATATTAAGGCCATTCTCTTCATGTTATAATAAACAAAAAATCTAAAGGATGTGTTTTTTTGTCACCCAGCTATCAATATGTTAAAAGTACCAAGGAGCCAAAATCTCGTCAGGATTGGCCTCATTATTTTATGAATCTTGCTCGATTAGCAGCGGAACGTTCAACGTGCGACCGTGCCAATGTAGGTGCCATAATTGTTAATCATGAAAACCGCATTGTAGCCACTGGGTACAATGGATCTGTTGGTCGTAAAACTCCGCATTGTTCTGAAGTTGGCCATGCCATGCGCGATGACCATTGCATTGCCACCCAGCATGCCGAACTAAATTGTATATCCTACTGCGCCAAAGAAGGCATACCCATTCGTGATTGTGTGATCTATGTGACACACTTTCCTTGTCTTCATTGCACTAAGGCAATTATCCAATCAGGAATCACTAAAATCTACTATGAAGTGGGCTACCGTATGGATGATTTTGCTCTTCATCTTTTAGATACCAATAACATTCCTTATGAACAAGTTATTGTATCCGAAACAAATCCATCCTAATGCTTCCAAACCTATTTATTTAATTTCCTATTTAAGTTAATGCCTCGGTCTAATATTCTATCCTTTTAACTACATTGTTTTTGATAACGAGAAGCAGCATTTCGTCTCTTTACATTAATTAGTAAAGACGACTGAAAAGCTGCTTTTCGTGTTGACAGGTTTGATTCGTTTCAATTTTACTTAAAGATGACTTTATATCGATATCTTTTATATAGCTATTGTTTCGCTATTTCCCAACTTTGCTCTCTGGATTTTTTAGCTTTTCTCTGTGGTCTTTTTTTACTCTTTCTTTGCCCTTCTTCAGCTTTTCTTTCGTGTCATATATTTTTTTATTTCTGCCTCAACTAACCTTTTAATTTCTTCCGGCATAATAGTTTCGCCCTGATATTCGCGTTGGCTGACTTCTTTTAAAGCACTGATATAAATCTTTGCCATGGTAAATGTAAGACTAGCTGCAGTACTGCCTGATATGGCACCAGTGATTAAAAAGCCTGCGCCTGGGACCATTTTCAAAAGATTTGTGGTTAATGTCCTACCAGTTACAACAGCTCCACCAATCCCGGCCATGGCTCCAAAAATCGATGCCATCAAGGCCCGATCATAGGATATTCCAAAGATGGATGTAATCTTTGCAATCATGGTAACTTGCGATGAGGCAATGATTGGGGCATCAGCAAAGGGTATAGGGATGAAACCCACAGCAAAGGTTTCATAAACAAATCGTTTGGCCCAGCGTGTGGCCATCTCAACTTTTTTCTCAATATCTACACGCTGGGCATTAATAAAAGCCCGTTTCGATTCTTCAGGGATTGCGCCATAGGTTTTATGGATCAGTTCTTTTAAACCAAAGCTACTTAAGGTATAAGGGCCCAACTCATAGGCCTTAGCCACCACAGGAATACAATCTACGATGTCAGGGCATTCTTTATTAACATAAGATTTTAATTCATCGGCTCCTGCTTGATCCATGGCTTGGGTTAACACTACAATCACTGGAAGCATGGTTGCTAGTCCATTGATCCATATTTTTTCCGTTTCCTCAAGTCTCCGTGATTGGCTACTCACACAAAACCAAATACAATGAATTTTCTCCGCTGGATTACCTGTTACCTCGAGTTTCTTAATTAGGTCCATAACTTCCTTTTGAACCTTCCGTTGGGACTCGGAAGATAACTCCAATCCCTTTGTATCATATAGGTTAACCGGCACGCCCTCTTTGGATATTTTTTCTAAATGTCTCGTTACCGGTGCTCCAATTCCTGTTTCCGCCAAATTTTCTCTAAAGATTTCATTGATCAGGGTTGACTTGCCAACACCTGTTTTTCCAATAAGTAGTATATTTATCGGATCCATCTCGGAGATTTCTTGGTTTGTTTGTGCCATGATTTCTGAAATCAAATCTACACCCATGCCGATATCAGTCAGCGGTTTTTTTCTTTTAGTTTTCTTAAATAACACCATTTGATCACCTCGTGTCTTGTTAGTATATCATTCCTAACCGGCTATGCTTTACCATTTATTCATCAAAATCAACTATAATTAATGTATAACACAATGTTATCCTTGCTGTCTCCCCTAACCTCTCGTAAACCAATGGATTTAATTTAACTATTACCTCAATTCCTAAGGAGGATATTAAATGAGTACCAAAAAATTACGTTCTATTCGCACTTGGCTTATCCGTAATTCTAGACCCCTTGATGTGGCCCGCTGGTATTTTCAATTTGAAGATGGAAAGGCCCAAAACGTCTTAAAGGCCCTTGCTGCTTATCAAAATTCCGATGGGGGCTTTGGCCATGGTTTGGAACCGGACTTACGCACTCCTTACTCTTCCCCCATTGCCACTTGGTCTGCTACTTTAATTTTACGGGAAATTAAATTTCCGACAATGGCCAATCAAATGATTGATAAAATTTTAAACTATTTAGATGAAACACTAATTGAAAACCGCTGGCCAACCACAATTCCCGAAATTAATGAAGCTCCCCACGCACCTTGGTGGCATTTCTCAAAAGAAAATGAATTTTGGGGTTGGAATCCTAGTGTAGAATTGGCTGCCTTTATTATTGAAACAGGTAAACACTACCCTAACATTTATAGCAAAGCTGAAACCATCATCAACGCTGCTATGGAAGATTTTATGTCTTCAGATTACAAACCCGAGGTGCACGAGTTGGCGAACTTTGCTCGTTCTGGAGAAGTTTTATTAGCAATACGCCCCGACCTTCTACCAGAAGGCTTTTTAAATAAGATTCGACAGCTCATAAAGGAAACAGTAACCAGCGATCCTACAAGCTATCAGTCAGATAATTATATAACAACACCCTCTTTCTTTTTAAACTCTCCTAAAAGCCCCTATTATCCTGCTATCAAAGAAATCGCTGATTATTACTGCAGTCATCTCGAAGCGTCCGTCCATTCGAAAGGATATTGGTCCATCCCTTGGACTTGGGGCAAAGATCCTATTCATTCCGACTCGCTCCGTGATTGGAAAGGTTATCAAATACTGGAGAATATGATCTATCTTCAGCATTTCAAGCCTAACTCTTTAGTGAAAAGCTTATCAAACTCCTAAATTAGCGTTTATTGATTGTTAATTATCAATCTTTTTCGTTGTTATTGTATATGTTTTATCAATATTTTCAGTGTTGATAATTAATATTTAATTATTAAACTATATTTTTTGTTAATCCAATCAGTTTAACAATAAGTTTGCCCTAAATCATTATGATAGTCATAAACTTTTACATAAACTTCAAAATATAGACATATCTAATCGAAAATTGATTATAATTTAAATGAACATAAAATATCAGGGAGGTACATTATCTTGGAAATGATCGAAAAAATTAATGATCAAGTCAATAGTATAGTTTGGGGGCCACCCATGCTGATCCTATTGGTAGGTGCTGGAATTATTCTTACAATTGTTACCGGTTTCATTATCTTCAGAAAATTTGGCTTTGTCATGAAGAACACTTTTGGAAGGATGTTCGACAAAGCCGCCGCAGGTGCAGACGGTATCACTCCATTCCAGGCAGTTTCAACTGCTCTAGCAGCAACTGTTGGAACCGGTAATATTGCCGGTGTCGCTACTGCCATCGCTTCTGGTGGACCTGGTGCAGTATTTTGGATGTGGCTTGCAGCCATTGTCGGATTGACCACTAAGTTTGCTGAAGTTGTTCTCTCCATCGCTTATCGCGAAAAGAACGAAGCGGGTGAATGGGCCGGTGGTCCCATGTACTATATTAGAAATGGTACAGGAATGAAATGGCTCGGTGTTATCTTCGCAATATTTGGAGCCTTGGCCGCTTTCGGAATTGGTTCCATGACACAGTCCAACTCAATCTCCGCTGCAATGAGAGAAACCTTTAACTTAAATGAACTACTAGTTGGTTTAGTTATCGCAGCCGGAGCAGCAGCCGTTCTTAT
>JAAZGI010000346.1 GCA_012511315.1 Clostridium sp. | reverse complement strand
CCAGCTTTTATATTATAACATAGCCCTTTCCGTGATAAAACTTAAGGACCTAGGCCTTAAAGGAGCGTTCAACCAACTCATCTACAGCTTTCGAAAAGTCTGTTAAACGATTTTGACTGTCTTCTAACGAGGTTCCGCGAACAGCTGTGTATGCTTTCATTTTTGGCTCTGTACCCGATGGCCGAATCACAAACCACGAGTTATCTTCAAACATAAACTTAACAACATTAGATTCAGGCAAGGTCAATTCATTGACGGTGCCATCGGCCAAGGTTTCTTTAGACGTTAGAAAATCTTGTTTTTTAACCACATTTACACCATTGAGCTCTTTTAAGTTTATTTTCCGGAAATAGTCCAAGGAATCTTTAATTTCCCGAGCTCCTTCTTTTCCTTTACGTGTATAAGCCAAAAGATCTTCTTTAAAATAGCCAAACTCTTCATAAACATCCATTAAAGCATCATAGAGCGTCATGCCTTTGCATTTATAATAAAGCGCCATCTCAGAAACCATCATGGCTGTAACCACCGCATCTTTATCCCTGGTGAAGGTTCCCAAAGAGTAGCCAAAGGATTCCTCAAAGCCAAAGATATATTGATGAGACCCGGTTTCTTTAAATTCTTCAATTTTTTCGCCAATATATTTAAATCCAGTTAAAACATCCATCACTTCTACGCCATAGTGGTCAGCTATTTTAACAACACTTTCTGTTGTCACAATGGTTTTTATTACTACACCGTTTTCTGGTAGCTGGCCTTCCTCTTGCAGTGCTTTTAGCATGTAGTTTGTTATTAGCATGCCTGTTTGGTTGCCAGTTAAAACATGAGTCGTCCCATCCTTCTCCATTACGATTACGCCTAAGCGATCTGCATCAGGATCAGTGGCGAAAATTAAGTCCGCATTGATGGTTTCATTTAACTTTAAAGCTAATTCAAACACATCTGGACTTTCCGGATTTGGATAAGGTGCTGTTGGGAAATTGCCATCCGGCATCTCCTGCTCAGGCACCACATGGACTTGAGAATAACCTAGTTCATCCAATACAGTTCGGATTGGAACATTCCCTGATCCATGGAGGGGTGTAAAAATAACCTTTAATTCCCCTGCCCGTTCTTTAATTAAATCTTTTTTTATGGATAAGCTTTTTATGGACTCATAATAAGCTAGGTCTACTGTCTCGCCAACTATTTCAATGCTTCCGTCAGCAATGGCCTGGTCATAATCCTTAGGCTGGATTTCATCATAAGAGAAAACGCCATCAATGGCCTTTAAAATATCGTCGGCTTCCTCATCGGTAACTTGACCTCCATAGGTGCTATAGACTTTGTAGCCATTGTATTCGCTGGGATTATGGGAAGCTGTGATGACAATTCCAGAATCAGTGCCTAAATATCGAATGGCAAAGGATAAAAGTGGCACGGGACGAAGGGAATCAAACAAATAAACTTTATGACCTTCTTTTGCTAAAATCTGAGCTGCAATTCGTCCAAACTCCGGTGATTTAATCCGTGAATCATAAGCAATTGCCACTTTAGCCGAGCCATACTCTTTTTTTAAGTAGCGGGCTAAGCCCAAAGTCGCCTTCCCCACCGTATGTTCATTGATGCGGTTGGTTCCCGCTCCACGTATACCCCTTAAACCCGCCGTACCAAATGCCAACTCTTGATAAAAGCGATCTTCAATTTCCTTTTCATCCGTTAATTTTTTTAACTCTTCTCGATATTCTAAATGAATTGCATCATCATTTAACCATTCTTCATATTTTTTTCGATAATCCATAATAAACCCCCTACAGTCATAATCTTTTATAAAACAAGTTCTTTAAAGTAGAATTTTAAACTTTAATCTTTCATCTATTATAACCGTTTTAATCGAGTAGCTCCAAATTGGACCTTCTATTCAAGAATTTTTCACATGGTTGCTCTCAAATCCACTAAAAAACCTCTTTTTCTTACATTTTTTATTAAAAACAAAATCAATTGAATTGCAATGCGTTATAATATAGAATAAGTACGTTACAGATAGAAAGCAAAAACCATTTAAAACATTTGCGAATTCTATTCTACTTAGTGATATTTTTACTAGAACTTTTCAATCAATCATTATAAAGGATGGTGGTGACCAAATGTATAAACTCAATCAAAATGAGACTCCCTTGTTTGATGCTCTCATGGAATACGTCGCCAGGGACACGGTACCCTTTCACGTACCAGGACATAAGAGAGGTCATGGGGTAGACGCTGAGTTTAAAAACTTTTTAGGCGAAAATGCTTTTAATATAGATGTTACCGTCTTTAAGCTGGTGGATTCACTCCATCATCCAACCGGTGCCATCAAAGAAGCTCAAGCACTGGCCGCTGATGCCTATGGCGCTGACGCCTCTTTTTTCTCTATCCATGGAACTTCTGGAGCAATCCAAGCCATGATTATGTCAGTGGTTGGTGCCGGTGATACCCTTATCGTACCCCGGAATGTCCATAAATCAGTTACAGCAGGTATTATTCTTTCAGGTGCAGTCCCTGTCTACATGCAACCTGAGCTCGATAAAAATCTTGGAATCGCCAATGGCGTATTACCGGAAACGGTGGAAGAGGCCTTAAAAGAAAACCCACATGCCAAGGCGGTTCTTATAATTAACCCGACTTATTATGGCGTATCCACAGACTTAAAGCGGATTGCTGAGATCGTCCATAGCTACGACATCCCCTTAATCGTAGATGAGGCTCATGGACCCCACCTTAAGTTTAATGACAAGCTACCCATGAGTGCTATGGATGCTGGTGCTGACCTTTGCACCCAATCCACCCATAAAATCATTGGTGCAATGACCCAAGGATCCATCTTGCACGTCCGCACCAAGTATGTTGATGTTGCTAGAGTCCAGCAAATCTTAAATCTCTTGCAAACAACGTCACCATCCTATATTCTCTTAGCCTCTTTGGACACTTCTCGCCGGCAAATCGCCTTAGAAGGAAAGGAGTTATTGGATGGAGCCATCAACTTAGCCGAATATGCTCGCCGTGAGATTAATAACATTCCAGGCTTCTACTGCTTTGGCAAGGAACTTTTGGGAAATCCCGGTGTCTATGCCATTGACCCGACAAAGATTTGCATTACCTGTCGCGATCTTGGGATTACCGGCTTTGATCTAGATATGATCTTATCCAATAAGTATCATATTCAAATGGAACTATCTGACTTATATAACACCTTGGCCGTAGGCTCCTTTGGGGACACCAAAGAGAACATCGATAAACTCCTCGATGCTCTACGGGAAATTTCGGTTGAGTATATGCATAAGAGTCCCCGCAAGGCCGACTTTATCGATATACCGGCTATTCCAAAACAAGTTTTAATTCCCCGCGACGCTTTTTATGGAAATAAGACCTCCGTACCTTTAGAAGATTCCGTTGGTGAAGTCTCCGGTGAGTTCCTCATGGCCTATCCGCCTGGAATCCCCATCCTATGCCCTGGTGAAGTCATCACAGAAGAAATCGTCAACTACGTGGAAGACCTCAAAAAAACCGGTCTCTATGTTCAAGGTACGGAAGATCCTATGGTAGAAAACATTCTCGTCGTCACCAAATAATTTAAAAGGGCTAACTAATCTTTTTACATTTATACTGAGGATACGATATGTGTGGTCACAAAAGACCCATGTCCTTGGTTTTAGTCAAGGTTAGAATATGTTCTTCACTTATTAACTTTAAAAGATCGGTGATAGTTGGTTCAGTATCTGATATTATATTCATGAGAATAAGTCCTTTCGTGTGAGATGTGTTGTAGTTAATTGCATTTTAACACCTAGGCTTATTCTCTTTTATTTTCCAGCTGACAATAACTTTACACCAACTACAAAAAAGGTGCTGGTGATTATTCACCAGCACCAAATATTGTAGAACCTCAACATTTAGAAGAAAGAGCAAAGTAGAAATCTATTTTTATTCACTCATCCTTTTTTGATTTCTTAGCATCCATCCCAGCGCCAATTGCTAAGTCAATAGCTAGTCCTAATCCAATGTTTTTTATAGCTGCTCCCACTGCAGCACCCAAAGCAATGCCAACAGCAAGATAAGATACTTCTTTGGTCTTTTTCCCGTCTTTTTTCATATTATCACCCCGTAAAGCTATGCAGCATCTACCTTCTCTATTATCTTTTGTTCTTTGATTCAGCTAAATCAGCAAATAACGGCGTTGCCATTCCAAAGCCACCTGAGACTTCAAGAATTTGACCGGTAGTATATCTTGATTCATCGCTGGCAAAATAAACAGTTGCTGAAGCTATTTCTTCTGGCTCACCCATTCTTCGAATTGGAATATGTCGCATAAAAAACTCTTTAAACTCATCAAATAGTTTATCTTTTACTGCGTCTGTGGCTGTCATTCCAGGTAGGACCGCATTACACCGTATGTTATCTCTGGCAGCTTGAGTGGCAATAATCTTAGTTAAATAGTTGATAGCTGCTTTACTGACACCATAGCCTATTTGGCTGACATCAGGGCTGGTACTGGCCACCGAAGAAATGTTGATAATGGATCCACCGCCTTGTTTGGCCATATATTCAATCGCTTTTTTCGAAGAAATATAAACACTGGCTAAGTTCATATCAACAGTTTTGATAAAATCGTCATAATCCGTTGACTTAATATCCAAGTCTGTTTTCGGGTCCGAGCCACCAAAGTTATTGACCAACACTTCAATTCTGCCTTCATTCTCAACAACTTCTTCAATCATGGATGAAAAAGTTTCTTTCTGCTCAGCATCATTAAATACAGATTTTAATGTAAGGCCTTCCTTTTTGTATTCCTCAATCAATCCCTTTGCTTTTTCCATATTTCTCGCACCAAGGTAAACCGTAGCACCTTCTTTAGCCGATAGGTAAGCTACTGCCTTACCTATTCCATTGGTTGCTGCAGTTACTAAAACAACTT
>JAAZGI010000345.1 GCA_012511315.1 Clostridium sp. | reverse complement strand
TTCACCATTTTCAATAATTAGTTCTTCTGCTTTCGTATTCAAGTATTGCTGAATTTCTGTTTCATTCATTTTTGCAACTAAAGCATCAGAAATTCCTTTTCCACCACCTGTATATACCAAGGCTCTATCTACTTGGTTCTCAGGTAACACTTTTAAGCTATCTGGAATTTCAGCACCAACATAGTCCACTGTCCAGTCCGCTGCTGCACCCATGTTATCAACAAATAGCTGCAACAATTCCGGATCACTATTGTTGCCACCATTGGCCATCACATCATCAAATGCTAATTCAGGAGTATCATTGGTAACCCCTAAATCTTTTTGAATTTTAGATCCAGTGATTAGTGTCCATCCACCACTTAATGCAGTGTGTCCACCATACATAGCATTCTTCTCAATCAGAATTACTTTGTGCCCTGCCTGTTCTGAAGTAAGAGCGGCAGATATGCCAGCACTTCCTCCTCCAACAACAACGACATCTGTCGTTAATTCCTTAACTTCAGTGCTAAGCTCTTTTGGGGAGACTTTATTTAATAATTCTGGATTTCCACCAGCTTCTTTCACTGCTTCTCCAATTGCTTTTTTAACTGCCATTGAAGTGACGGTCGCTCCAGTAACGGTATCAACATTTAATGACTGCTCCTCAACGATTGCTTTCGGTAGTTGTTCATAAACGATATCTGACAAGTGTTCTGTTTCATCACTCTCAATGATTTTAACACTTAAAATTTTATCTCCAGAGAATTCAACGGCTGCTTTCACCTGGCCGTTGTGACCCTCTGCCACCCCTTCATAAGTACCTGGTTCAAATTTAATTGTGCCAGTTACTTCACCAAAAGCTTCAGGATTTCCTCCTGCCTTTTGAATTGCTAACTTAACCCCCTCAATAATTGCATTGCTTGTTTTCGTTGCATTCGAAACAGCGTCAATTGTTAAATCCTGGGATTCGACTATTTGCTTAGGAAAGCTCGTTAATGCTTCGTCAGCAATTCCCTTTGTCTCATTCTGCTCTAGAATTTTAATGTCCGTGATTTCAGTTTCTGATAAGGTGACTGCCACTTTCATCGGTTGCATCCCCGTAACATCAACGGTGTATTCTCCTGGATTCATTTTTACTTCTTTCTTAGAACACCCAACAATCATTACCAATGCGATTAGGACAAGGGTCAATAATTTGAACCTCTTATTTTTTTGACTAGTTTTAAACATATTTTCCTTCAAATATTCTTATTTATTCCTACTCAATCAAGATATTTCACTGAATGATTTAGCCGTCCTCCTGTAAAAAATTCGAAATTATTCTTGATAGAATTGTAGACTTGTAATATTCCCATAGGGATCAAGCAATCATCACTACTTCATATAAATCACAAAGAAATAAAGTGTTGACACTTAATTAACGAGTTTTGCACAGCTTATACTACTTGAAATTGTCTGCCCTGTCAATTCATTATCAAATTAAAAGCTATCGTTTAAAACCGAATGGGGGACTCATTCCATAATTGATTCAGCAATACGATAGTCACTGAGCCCTAAGAGAATTTTTAAATCATAATAAGCGATTAAACGAATCAATCCTTCGCATTGAAGGTAAGCGTAAAATGATACCCATCTAGATTTTGCCTGTCAGGCTTGATCTGGATGGGTATCATTTTTAGTTGTTTTTCACTCTGATATGAGCTGGAATTTTATCCGACCAGGGCAGGACTTCTTGGATTTTCTCGGGAGTTTGTTTGTTTTGACTTAGCTCTTCGATGACAAACTTCAAGTACTCGTAGGGGTGGAGGTTATTGGCCTTCGCTGTCTCCACGATGCTGTAGAGGACTTGGCTGGCAACGGCTCCCTTTACGCTGGTGCAGAACAAGAAGTTCTTGCGGACAATCACAAACTCCTTGATTGCTCGTTCCGCTCGGTTGTTCGTAATTTCCAATCGCCCATTCTTGAGGAAGCTTTCCAGGTAATCCTATTGGTTTAGGTTATAAGCAATGGCTTTGCCTAGACCGGATTTTGCCGTTACTTTCTTCTGAGTCGCATGGAGCCATACTTTGTAGGCCTCCAGCAATGGCTTTGATTGCTCCAAGCGGGCTTTGTATCTCACTTCAGGACTCATTTTAGCAAACTGATGCTCCCGGTAGAACATCCTGTCAAAATAAGTCAACGTTTCTTCGGTGAAACCTGCTTATTTGCCTACATGGTATAAATGAAGTATTCTTTGTGAACTACAATTCTAAGGACTCTAAGCGAGTAACTAACATTCTTTGAGCCTCGATTATTTGTTCTTGACTTGAGAGGAGCTGATCTAATTTATGATGCATATCTTCTGTAATCATTTCGGATTTTAAATTAACTCGATAATCATTTTCAGACCTCAAGCGATCTTTAATTTCTTGTCTGTTTTGGCTCATCATAATGATGGGGGCTTGCAGAGCAGCGATACAAGATAGCACTAAATTTAGCAAGATAAATGGGAAGGGGTCAAAGGGCTTTCGTAATAAAGTTGCATTTCCTACTACCCAGATGATTAAAATAAAAATGAAACTTAAGATAAACATCCAACTACCGGCCACTTTGGTTAAGCCGTCTGAAACTCGATCGCCAAAACCATGGCCTTCTTTCTGGCTTTTATTGATATTTTTTGTTACTTTACTATCTAAAAGCAAATGCATGATTTCTTCTTTATCGGGGTCCTCATCAAATTCATACTCTAAGATTTGTTTAACCAAGTATTCCACATCGTTTTTTTTCATAATATCCTTCTCCCCTAGTGTGTATCATTCCACTGAAAAAGAGCCTCAATTCAGCTGCTTTATATTGCATCAAATTCTAATACGCCACACCCAAAGCACATAGTTGAAATTCATAGGCTAACCGATTTTAAAAATAAAACGGGTTATTAACATACTTTATAAAACGAAGAGACTATTAGGCCAAACCATGCATGAATCGCTTTCGGCAGCTGATCACAGATTAATATTTCAAACTAATAGTAGCGTTCAAAGGATAAGTACCTAGTTCCTTGAAAGCTCAGTAGCCCCTCATCACCTTCGGCAATTAAGCCATATTCTTGCCCAGAGACCGAAAACTCCAGCCGATCGCCACTTAGAACCTGGAAGGTCACATAATACCAAGTGGAAGAGCTATGGGTAAATCCATGGCCTCCCGAAATATCTCCAGCATTAGCGTGGTGGCTGTGTGAGATCTCAGTTCGTTTTGATACAGCTTTGGCTTCCACATCTAGACGGGGTGAATTATTATTGCTATGCCAAGTTCTAATTCCTTGAAAAATAGCAAAGATAATAAATCCAATGATGAGAACAAACCCAATCGTAAAGACTGTGCCGAAAAGATCGAAACCCATGCCGAATTCATTATATCCAAAACCCATTTAATCAGCTCCTAGTTATAAGTATAAAATGGTTGTTTAGAAAGTTTCTTAGGAGGAAAATCTTTGAAATCTAGATCCAATAGCAATGAACCCTTATACTACTTCATATTTTATCAGAAAAAGCCATGGATTGATTGACGTTCTGGTGTTGAATTCAAAAAATAACTGAGAATTCCATATAGAATAAAAATATATACAATGATTAAGTAGGAATACAATAGTTTTTTAGAAAACCATCCAACTGACTTTCATCCTTGAATCAATTCACACAAAAAGATATCACAGCATGCATGAACCACGTGAACTCTTACACGCGCAAAAATTTAAGTAATAAAACACCGTATGAAATTTTTAGTTCATTGTATGGAGCAAAGCAAAGCTTTTAAAAAATGAATGTAAACCTCATCGTCCCTGATAAGGTTACTCTACATCCCTCTCTTTTTAAATAATGTAATTACGTCAGAATTATTTTCTTATTTGACTACAGAACTAGCAATGGTCGAAGTTATTACTACAAAGAAGAATTTAACTTTGAATCTCGGCTTAGTGCTGAAAAAAAGAAAATACTTCTTTCTATTAATACTGGCTTCAAATCATCGGCAATCCGTTGAAAGAGAAATACCATAAAATAAAATGAACTATTTGGTTTAATATAGGGAAGATATTTATTTAAAAGAAATAGAAAGCAGTGGCTGTTACCGGTTTGTTTTTTTTTGAGTGAATTTCAGTATAAAATCAAAAGTAAGACTAGCGATTTTAATTGAATGGCAGTATAACTCGGATGACTTCGGAAATTTTATGGCAATGAGATTTGGGGAAAATGTTTAAAGGAATTCAATTTAAAATTCTTAGGGGGATGTAATGATGATTAAGAAAACTGGTTCTTTTTTAATGCGATATATTTTGATTCTTTTTATAGCAGGCTTAGCTACAGGGTTACTATCCTTGATTCTTAAGGTCTCACGGGTAACAGTTCAGGGACCAACAACTTTTAGTACTTTGAGTGGAATCATTACCTACTATATGGCTGTTTCCATGGCTAGCTTTTTCCTGTTTAAGATGGGGAGAAGAGAACAGCACCCATTCACTTCGATGGAAGTAACACTATTTGTGAGTATTATTTTTATTACTCAGATGGTGTTATTGTTCACTGGATATTGGAGTTTGGACTGGTGGTTTGCTAATGGCTCGTTATCCTTAGCCAATTATCTCTATACAGGAGGAGGTTATTTAGAGTCCTTCCGAGATATTCCTCGTAGTTACCTGTTTATTGGATTAGCCCTAGAAGATATTTGTGTTTTAGTTTTCTCACAGCTTGGCTTACGTCAAAGAACTAGTCTCCAAAAGTAGAATCAGAAGTCTCCTCATAAAGGAGACTTTTTTCAATTCAGAAGGTAAAAGAACAATCTTATTGTATGAAGTTATTATTGAAGGGTTTTGAATCTATATTGAATAAAGTAGGACAAAAGAATATTAGCTGAATAAGATAATGCTATAGCGAGCAAAAACCTAGTGTTAAGGAACTAAGGTCTAAGAAACAATGTTTTAATAATAGGGACTTAGGACTGATAATTAGCGACTGGAAATTAGTTATAAAGATTAGAATGAAAAGATATGCTTTTAAAGGTAATTGTTCAATGGAATAAAAGTTTGAAGTACCTATGGTGTGATATAATGTTAGGGAAAACTTTAACGATAAATAAGGGGGAGAACATATGAAAGTAACACTCTGCATGGGGTCAAATTGTGTCATGATGGGCAATATGTCAATCCAAACGCAGTTA
The DNA here is from genome assembly GCA_012511315.1 of Clostridium sp. Taxonomy (GTDB): domain Bacteria; phylum Bacillota; class Clostridia; order Clostridiales; family Clostridiaceae; genus JG1575. The sequence goes on along the minus strand of JAAZGI010000345.1, from coordinate 220 downwards.
GAAGACCTAAAAGAATCTCTAGAGTGGGATTCATTAGAGATTGAATTTCAACAGTGTCAAGGGCAATGTAAAATAGATGAAGCTACCAGCCCAGTTGTAATGATTAATGGTGAAGAAATTTTGTCTGCGACATCAGAAGTGGTAATGGAGAAGGTCATGGAGGGCTACCGAGGGGAGATACCGGAGTCACAGAATTAGGCCTTAAGGCACAGGAAATTAA
>JAAZGI010000344.1 GCA_012511315.1 Clostridium sp. | reverse complement strand
CCAGAGATGCTTACACCCACTTCAGCTTTGTCAGGGATGAAGTTAGATGATCAAGTGGCCTTATTGACCGACGGACGGTTCTCAGGGGGAACACGGGGAGCGGCCCTTGGACATATTTCGCCGGAAGCTCAAGAAGGAGGCCCGATTGGCCTTCTTAAAGACGGTGACATGATCCAATTGGATCTTCCCGCAGGGAGAGTCGACCATGAATTAAATGAGGAGGAACTGACAGAGCGTCAAGCTGCTTTTAAGCCTAGGGCTCAAAATCTAACGGGTTATTTGTCTCGTTATGCCAAGCTAACCACATCAGCTTCTCAAGGAGCAATCTTTCGTTAAGCGAAAATTTTAAACATGGGCTTGAAGCTAAGCTAAATCAGATTCAAAGCTCATGTTCAGTAAAAAATAAGCAGAGTCATTAAAATACCCCTTAACCGAGGCGTTAAAAAGATTAGCAGAGTCATTAAAAAGTTGAGAAGAATCATAAAAAAAGTTGAGCAGAGTCATTTAAGTAGCTCTTAACTGAGGCAATTAAAGAGTTTATCAGATATAAAAGTTAGGGAAATGATGAAAGGGTCAAGGGAAAATAGGGTAGTGAAAAATAAAAAAAGTTAAAAACAATCCAATTCGGGCAATTATAAGAAAAAAGACGATTTATAAGTCAATCAAAAGAAAAAGTATGAGGGGGAACATCGATGAAACTCACAGGAGCACAAATCGTATTTGAATGTTTAAATAAATTAGGGGTGGATTCGATTTTCGGCTACCCTGGCGGGGCTGTGATTCCACTATATGATGCTTTATATGACACGGTTCATCCCATCAAGCATTACAGGACTTGTCATGAACAAGGGGCGACCCATGCAGCCGATGGTTATGCTCGAAGTACTGGGAAAACTGGGGTTTGTATTGTGACTTCAGGGCCTGGAGCTACCAACACCATTACAGGAATAGCGACAGCTTTCTTAGATTCTGTCCCTCTTGTGGTGATTACAGGTCAAGTGGGCCAATCCCTAATAGGGCGTGATTCTTTTCAAGAGGTGGACATCACAACCATGACCTTAACCATCACAAAACATTGTGAAATGGTGAAGCGGGTAGAGGATATAGAAAAAACCATCTTAAGAGCCTTTGAAATCGCAAAATCAGGTCGTCCTGGGCCAGTCCTGGTTGACTTGCCCAAGGATTTGATGTTAGAGACTACCGAGTATCAAGACTTAAGCTTGCCTAAGCGAGAGTCGACAGCAATCAATTCAGACGAAGTGAAAAAGGCCGTGAGAGCTTTTAAAGAGGCTAAACGACCAGTCATTTTAGCCGGTGGCGGTGTTGGCATCGCTGGAGCAGAAGATTTATTAAAGGAGCTAGCCTTAGACTATAATATACCGGTGATTAACACCTTACTTGGTTCGGGAGCCTTTCCTCAAAGTCATCCCTTATCCTTGGGGTTAATCGGAATGCATGGATCACAAGTAGCCAATCAATCCATGGCACAGGCGGACTTAGTTTTAGCTCTGGGTGCTCGCTTTAGCGATCGAGTGATTGGTTTACCCGATGGATTTTGTCCAAAGGCTAAACTGGTTCAGTTTGACATTGACGTCAATGAACTAGGGAAAAATATGGAAACTCATTTTCCAGTATGCGGTGATTTAAAAGAAGCCTTGCGAGCCTTTAAAGATTATTTGGGACCAGGACCTGGTTATTTAAAGCCCGTTAGACAATCTAAAGACCAAACAAACTATGATGAAAAAGGTCCCCTAAAACCACAAGTCCTTCTTGAGAAAATCCATAAAGCTTTTGGGAATCAGGCGATTGTGGCAACTGAAGTGGGACAAAATCAGATGTGGACGGCTCAATACTTTGGCTTTGAGCGGACTCGTCAGTTTTTAACTTCTGGTGGGTTGGGAACCATGGGTTATGGTTTGGGTGCAGCGATTGGAGCTCAAGTGGGCAATCCTCAGCGGCAACTGATACACATTGCTGGGGATGGTAGTTTCAAGATGAACTGCAATGAACTAGGCACTGTAAGTAAATATAAACTGCCTTTGAAAACTTTTATCTTGAACAATAATGCCTTGGGTATGGTTCGTCAGTGGCAACAATTGTTTTGCAACAATCGGTTTAGTGAAACGATGGGTGATGATTCTGTGGATTTTGTGAAACTGGGGCAAGCCTATGGCATCAAAAGCTATCGGGTCTCCACCCTAGCTGAACTGGATGCAGTTTTAGAAGAAATTAAGGATTTAGCTGAGCCGATCTTGGTGGATTGCATCCTATTGCCGGAAGAAAATGTTTATCCGATTGTTCCACCGGGCCGTCCAATCACACAGATGATCACCCAAAATCCAGTTGATGTGGTGGTTACACCATGATGATAAAAGAGGTTTATGAAGCGGTCCTAGATGCAGAACAAAGGCTAAATAATGTGATTCAAAGGATGGGCCTAATTCATAGTGATTTTTTTAGCCTGGAATCCGGACATGATGTTTATATTAAGCCTGAGAATTTTCAGAAAACAGGTGCCTTTAAAATCAGGGGAGCCTACAATAAAATAAGTCGTCTAACCAAGGAGGAGCGATCGCGGGGAGTGATTGCGGCTTCAGCTGGCAACCATTCCCAGGGAGTGGCCTATGCAGTGGATCTTCTGGGGACTTCAGCCACCATCGTCATGCCAGCTCAGACTCCTTTAATCAAAGTAAATTCTACCAGAGACTATGGTGCCGAGGTTATCTTGTTTGGAGAAACCTTTGATGATGCTTGGCATCATGCCTTAGACCTTCAAAAAGAAAGCGGTCAGGTAATGGTTCATCCCTTTAATGATTTGGATATCATCGCAGGTCAAGGGACCATTGGCGCAGAAAGCTTATCAGAATTGCCCGATGCCGATGTAATCTTAGTGCCTGTGGGTGGTGGCGGGCTAATTTCTGGAATTGCTGCCTACGCTAAGATGGTAGCACCAAGGTGCCGAGTTGTGGGGGTAGAACCCGAGGGTGCTTTATGTATGAAAGCTGCTTTAATGCAAGGACAGATTGTTCGACTACCTGCAGTACAAACGGTGGCAGATGGTGTGGCGGTAAAAGAAGTGGGGGATCTCACTTTGGCAATTTGTAATCAGGTGGTGGATGAAATTATTTCTGTCACAGACTATGAAATCATGGATACATTTTTAATGCTTTTAGAGAAACATAAAATAGTATCGGAAAATTCAGGGACTTTGGGTTTAGCTGCTTTAAAGAAATTAGGTGGAAACAATTTAAAAGTAGTTAGTGTGCTCTCTGGTGGTAACATTGATGTGGTGACCATGTCTGCTATGATCAATAAGGGATTGAGTCGTCGCGGTCGAATCTTTTGTTTTTCCGTGGATCTACCGGATACACCAGGTCAGTTGGTGACCATCTCGAAAATCCTAGCAGAGCGTAGGGCCAATGTAATCAAACTGGATCACAATCAATTTATGAACCTGGCCCGGTTTAGTCATGTACAACTACAAGTGACGGTGGAAACGAGTGGTCATGACCATATTAAAGAAATTGTAAAAGACCTGACGGATAAAGGTTATGGAATTAATCAAGTCTACTAAAAGGGTAAACTTTTGCATTGTTGAAGCTTAGTAAAATTAGGTTAAATTAAAAAGAGTCACTATATTATAGAAGGAAGAGCACAGCTGGGTGAGAATCAGAGCTGGCCTTAAAGCAAAGCTTAACAAATATCAAAGCTGGATGAAAATCAACGGATATAGGGCCAACATCATAAGTAGCAAAAAGGTCCATCAAAATTAGAAAGTGAAAAATAGATTGAAAAATGTAGAACCAAGACCTAAAACAAGGGACTGAGATGAAATATAGAGTATAATAATAGGAAGAGATTTATTGGACCATCGGATATAGAGTTTTTTTATTGTTGTAAACAAGCTAGTATCTAAAAAACTATGATGTGAGGGGCCTTAATGTCCTTAAGAAGTCAGTTTAGGGATTGGTTGATTGACCTGTGTATGGTTAAAATCCTTTAAAAATAACTTGCAATGATCCTTGGAATCGTCTATACTAAATCCTGTGCTAGTACACCTGTCGGTCCTCTGATGGAACAAGGTTACGAACGACAAATAAAACTTGGGAGGGAATGCACATGAACGAATTAATTAAAATCGTAGAACAAGAAACGCTTCGTAAAGAGCCTCTTGCTGATTTTAACGTAGGAGACGTTATTAAAGTCCACGTTAGAATTAAGGAAGAGAAGAGAGAAAGAATCCAAATCTTCGAAGGTACAGTCATTAAGATTCAAAACGGTGGAGCTAGAAAATCTTTCACTGTAAGAAGAGTGGCAATGGGTACTGGAGTCGAAAGAACTTTCCCCTTCAACTCACCTACTGTTGAAAAAATTGATGTTGTACGCCGCGGTAAAGTCAGAAGAGCTAAGCTTTTCTATCTAAGAGACCGTGTTGGTAAGGCAGCTAAAGTTAAAGAGAAAATGTAATTGTAGCAAGGGATCATCTAGCATGATCCCTTTTTACTTTATATATCTTTTTTTGTGATTTTAAAAACAAGCGAGGCCTATGGTAAAATAGGAGTGTCTTTTAGCTGGACAATTTAAGTGGTGATTTCAAGTGGGAAGTATTTTAAATCAGTCGAAGAGTTTAGGATATAAATAGGAAGAAGTCTGATTCCTCAGAAGAGAAAGCATGGAAAAATCGGATGATGGATCAAACAAGTTAAATATTATAGGAGGTGGTAGCAATGACAAACATTAACTGGTTTCCAGGACATATGGTCAAAACCCGTCGGCAAATCACAGAGAATTTAAAGTTATGCGATGCGGTTATTGAAATACGTGACGCCAGAATCGTTAAGTCTTCAGCTAACCCAGCAGTGGATAAAATATTAGGGGATAAGCCTCGAGTAATTT
>JAAZGI010000007.1 GCA_012511315.1 Clostridium sp. | reverse complement strand
TTTCTGACAAACTTTATTGCTTCTTTAAGGGCCCTCACTAGTTTTATGCTTTATTTTACACTCTATTGCTTGCTAGACTTATTTCTCCTAGTTTCAGGATCAATGCTCTATTTGTCTATTAAACGCTAACTCCTATTGCTCAGCCTTCCTTTATTTTCCTGCCTTTCTCTATTGCTCAGCCTTTCTCTATTGCTCAGCATTTCTTTATAAAGTTTTCTCCGGGGTTGCTTGCCAATCCCCGGAGAACTTTATAGATATTTTTTGATTACTGAATTTTTCCTTTAACAAACATATTGTACTTTTTTTCGTGACCAATGTCGGTATCCATTTCGTGGCCAGGATATACTTTGGTGTCATCTGGCAGCTTGTAAAGCTTTTTGCGAATGGAGTGAAATAATGCTTCTCCATCTGAACCATGGAGGTCATAGCGACCAATGGAGTGGCGAAACAGGGTATCTCCAACAAATAAATTGCCGTCTACTAGGAAACAAACTCCTCCTTCGGAGTGTCCTGGTGTCTCAATGACTGAAATTTTATGACCTGCAAAAGGAATAATCATGCCTTCATGGACTGGTAAACTCTGGCTGGTCATTTAGCCAAAGACATTCACCTTTTGGTCAATGGCCTTGCGATCCGCTTCATGCAAGTAGACCGGTACCTTATGAACCTTAACAATACCATCCACAGCGTTGACATGATCCAAGTGGCCGTGGGTCAGTAAAATAAATTTTAAATCTAAACCATGATTGTTTAAGTAATCAAGAATTTCCTCCGGACGATCGCCGGGATCCACTAAAAAGGCCTCATTGCCTTCTGAAACAACGTAGCAATTGGCCTGGAACATTCCCAGTGCCAGTTTTTGTATCTCCATTTTGTCCTCCTAAAACTGTTTGCTTGAATCTAGCAAAATGGTAACCGGACCATCATTTACAATGGTCACTTCCATTTCTGCTCCAAATTCACCGGTTTCAACTTTAAAACCCCGTGCCCTTAGATTCTCCACCATTTTGTTATAAAACAATACCGCTTGTTCGCCCTTTTGGGCATGTATATAGGACGGGCGTCGTCCTTTCCGCGCATCACCATAGAGGGTGAATTGAGAAATCAGTAAAATTTCCCCTTTCTTATCTTCCAAGGAAACGTTCATGACACCATCTTCGTCATCAAATAACCGGAGTCCGGCTATTTTGTCTTCGATATATTTGAGATCTTTTTCCGTATCTTCTGTGGAAACACCTAGGAGAACATTAAAGCCTTCTTTAATCTCTCCAATGGTTACTCCAGCCACCGACACGCTTGATCGTTTAACTCGTTGAACCACTGCTCTCATTTATTTCATTCTCCTATAAATTACCCACACGGAGCACATCAATAACGGAAGGCAATTTTTTTATTCGTTTAGACAGTTCTGTCAGCAGATGAATGTTGGAAACTAAAATGGATAGGTGTATCACCGCTTCTCCATTCTTTTGGTTTTCAGCACTCACAGAATTAATCGACACTTTCATTTCATTCAGTACTAACATCACATCCGTTAGCAGACTAGGCCGATCTTCGGCTTCAACCCGCAGACGAGCAGAATATAGCTCTTCAGACTGGGTCTCCCACTCCACTTTTACAAAACGAGAATCTTCTTCTTTTTCTTTTAAAGCTTTCACATTATCACAATCTGTTCGGTGCACTGAGATGCCACGGAAGTTCGTGATATAACCAATAATTTCATCTCCAGGTAATGGGTTGCAGCATTTAGCGAAGCGAACTTCCACATTGCCCATCCCAGTTACTCGAACGCCAAAGAAATTCTTTGGCTTCTTTTTCTTTCGTTCATCCGCTTTCTTTTTAGAGTCTTCTACCAAGGCCTTAGCACTGGCTAGCTCTTCTTTTAAACTCGGTTTATTTTCTTGCCGTTCCTTTTCTTCCAGACCTTCAATTAAGAAGTTAATGACAAAGGCCGGCGTGACTTGGCCGGTACCGACTACAACCATTAAATCATCAATGCTGGATCCATGGTATTTTTCAATAATCCGGTGCAGTGGAACGCCGCGAGCAATATCACCAAAGTTTCGATCTCGGCGTTTCGCTTCTTTTTCAAGGAGGTCTTTGCCTTTGTGGATATTTTCCTCACGTTTTTCTTTTCTAAACCAGCTACGGATTTTCGACTTGGCTTGATTGGACTTTACAATATTGAGCCAGTGAATCGACGGACCCTTATTGGATTTGGAGGTAATGATTTCAACAATTTCACCAGTTTTTAGGCGATAGTCCAAGGGAACCATATTTCCATTCACCTTGGCACCCACGGTTTTATGACCGATTTCGGTATGAATTCGATAGGCAAAATCAATGGGGCTAGAATCTGCTGGCAGGTTAATTACCTCACCTCTTGGCGTGAAGACGAATACTTCATCTTCAAATAAGTCCACTTTAAAGCCTTCCATAAATTCGTCGGCGTCGGTGGTTTCTTTTTGCCACTCCAACATATCTCGTAACCAGAGGTAGCGTTTATCCACAACGGAATGATCGCCCTCTTTATAGCTCCAGTGAGCTGCAATTCCATATTCTGCAGTCCGATGCATCTCATGAGTTCGAATTTGAATTTCATAAGGTTTTCCCTGAGGTCCAATCACCGTGGTATGTAAGCTTTGATACATATTAGGTTTTGGCATAGCAATATAATCTTTAAACCGTCCAGGAATTGGTTTATAGATTGTATGAACTATTCCAAGGGCTGCATAGCAATCTTTAACGGAGTCAACGATCACTCGAATCGCTGTTAAATCAAAGATTTGATCAATGCCTTTGGATTGCTTGACCATCTTTTTATAGATGGAATAAAAATGCTTGGGACGACCATCAATCTCACAGTCAATACCTGCATCCTTTAGCCGATCAACAATTTCCCCCATAACACGCTGGATGTATTCTTCACGCTCTTTACGTTTTTCTGCAATTTGATCCACTAAATCATAATACTGGGTGGGATTTAAATACCGGAAAGCTAAATCTTCCAGCTCCCATTTAACCCGGAATAAGCCCAGTCGATGGGCTAGAGGTGCATAGATGTCAAACACTTCTTTGGCTTTTTCTCTTTGTTTCTCCGGTCTTTTAAAACGTAAGGTTCGCATATTATGGAGGCGGTCTGCCAATTTAATTAAGACAACACGAATATCCTTGGCCATAGCCAAGACCATCTTGCGAACGTTATCGGCCTGTTCTTCTTCCTTGGTCTTGAATTCAATTTTACCAAGTTTCGTAACGCCTTCCACCAGCTCAGCTACTTCTGTGCCAAATTCTTTCTCAATGTCTTCATAGGTATAGTCAGAATCTTCCACTACATCATGGAGTAAGGCAGCAACAATGGTATTGGTATCTAATCCAATATCCACCAAAATAGTTGCCACTTCTATGGGATGGATGACAAAAGGCTCCCCAGATAGACGCATCTGCCCTTTGTGTGCTTCATTGGCTAAATTAAAGGCTCTAATTACTGCTTCTTTATCAATATTTCCTACTTTATCAATCTTTGATAATAAATTATGGATCACCTTGGATCACCTCCCTTTCGATTCTTACACAAAAAAGTCCCCTTGCAAGGACTAAAACCTCTTATAAACGATGAGGACATTATATATTACAACCCTTGGCTTTGTCCAACTTTTCAAAGCGACTAGAGGGTCAAGGGAACGCTATTTTTTATCATTAGGTTCCTGCTAATCTAATTACAGCTACCGATTAAAGTTTCTACTGCAAATAACTGAAAGAGTTTCTAAGGCATTCGTTAACCCTGGATACGCCAAATTTCTCTAGCCGATCATCCTTGTTGGGGCTTAAACCTTGTTTCTGCCCTTAAAATTCGTATTTCACCATGCTTTGAACATTGTATCCGTCCAATTTATCGGCACCCTTTAACCCAGTCAATTCAATCACGAAATCAATGGACACCACTTCGGCACCCGCCACCTCTAATAGGTCCTTGCAAGCTGCGATGGTCCCTCCCGTTGCCAGCAAATCATCAATGATAGCGACTCGCATGCCAGGCCGAATTCCATCTTTGTGAATTTCCAAGGTATCTTGACCATACTCTAAGTCGTAGGTCAAGGAATAGGTCTCCCCTGGTAGCTTACCTTTTTTACGAATTGGAATAAAACCAATCCCTAAAGCATAGGCTACTGGTACACCAAATATAAATCCACGAGCCTCTGGGCCGGCAATCGCTTCTACATTTAAATCTTTCAACCGATCAGCCATTTGGTCCACCATCTGTTTAAAGATTGGGCCATCTTTTATGATCGTTGTAATATCCTTAAAACTAATTCCCTCTTTCGGGAAATCCTCAATTACTCTAATATGTTGCTTGAAATCCATCATGTTCTCCTTTGGCAATGGTATAATTCAAAAGGCATTTCCTTTATTTTATCACGTTACGGAAGAAAATATGCATTTTCCTTTATAATTTCCCTTATATTATGGAAGTTTAGGAGGTTTCAAACCCAGTCTAGTGGCGAAACACAGGGGTTTTACTTTTGTCTGAAAATATGCTATAATAGTAAAAGATAACTTGCTAAGCGTGGTCTTGCCACGTTTTCACTTTTTACTGCCACAGGAGGTAAAGATGTTTCAGAAAAATGATTTGGTGCTATACCGCACCGAGGGAGTTTACAGAGTCGAGGATGTCTGTGTTCCCGATATTTCTGGCGCCAGTGACAGACTATATTACGTAATGCAATCCCTTTCCACAAAGACTACAGCCTACACACCGGTGGACGCGGATGTATTGATTAGACGAATTAGTTCTAAAACCGAAGCCTTGGCTGCTTTAAATGACTTACCAGAAATGGAAACCGTTGATTTAGCCACATTAAGCCATAAGCACTTAAAGGATTTCTATACCAAGGCAATTAAAGATCAAGAATTTAGAAATCTCTTAGGACTTTATAAAGCCATCATGACAAAGAAAGATTCCCTCGATGGAACCACAAAAAAACTTTGTCAGACCGATACAACCTATCTCAGGAAGATTACTGGTCTTTTAAATGA
>JAAZGI010000343.1 GCA_012511315.1 Clostridium sp. | reverse complement strand
TACTTCCCATTAAACTTCTTCCAATGGGAGAATCATTAGAAATCAAATAATTGTGTGGATCGGCGCCAATGGTTCCTACGATGGTATAAGTTTCTTCTTTGCCATCTGGGATCTCTTTAATTGTCACTCGACTTCCTAATTTAACATCGGAAGATTTTTCAGCCTCCAAATCAATCAACTCCGGATTGGCCAACATTTCTTCAATAAAACGAATTCGCTCTTTGAGTTTCGTTTGCTCTGTGATAGCTTCTTTAAATGCACTATCTTCAGAAAAATCACAAAAGCTACGTCGATATTTTACTTCCTCATTCACTTCCTTTTGTTTTTCTTTTTGTAAAAGTTCTAGTTCTTCTTCAAGCTTTTTCTTGGTTTCAAGTGTCATTGGGTATTTTTCTTGCATTGATTGTCTCCTTCCTTTGCTCTGCAATTTAAGCTTAAATGGTTTTTTACTATTTCTTTTCTTAATTGTACCTTAATGGTTCCTCTATCCATAGTTTTCACTTTTTTCCAAATGTGATGGTAGTTTTTCAAAAATTTTTAATAGGCTTTTTCTAGAATCCCCATTACACGATCAAAGGTTACCTCTATGGGGTTAACGATAGCTGCTCCATCATTAATTGCTGTATTTGCGATTATCTCAAAATCTTCTTTTTTCACGCCAACATCTCGAAGTTTCGTTGGTAAGCCAGAGATTTTATTTAAGTCTAAAATATAACTTCGAATATCATAAATACATTTTTGTGCCCTGTTTGCTTTCGGGGTCTGACTATAGACTTCCGGTCCAGAGAAAGCTAATAGAATTCGAGAATAACCTTCTTGGCATAAAGGAAGATTTAGCTCCATGCAATGGGGAAGTAGAATTGTCATTGCATCACTATGTGCGACACCACTTACTGAACCACAGGCATGACCAATGGCATGGACGATTCCTACCATAGAGTTAGAAAATGCAGCTCCTGCCATAAAAGATGCATTAGCCAAGGCCAGTCGCCCCTCTTTGTCTTTACCATTCTCAACAACTTTCTTAAGATTATTTGCAATTAATTCAATCGCTGTTAAGGCATAGGTTCTGCTTAAAGGATTGTGCTGAAACCCTGTAATTGCTTCCACGCTATGGGTTAGGGCATCAATACCGGTGGATGCAGTTAAGTTAGCTGGCAGAGATTGAGTCATGCGTACATCTAAAATAGCTACATCGGGCAATATATTGTAGGATATAAATTCCATTTTTACATTACGGCTAATATCTGAAATAACCGATACCAGTGTAGATTCCGAGCCTGTTCCTGAAGTACTTGGAATGACGATCAAGGGTTTTAATTGTCCGCTTAATATTTCCAGCCTCATATGTTCTTTTAAGTCCTTTGTATCAGTAGATACCAACATATTGACACCTTTAGCCGTATCAATCACTGAACCTCCACCTACAGCGACAATACTATCACAATTGTCTTCACGATACACTTGGGCTATTTCATTGACCGTTGCCACTGAAGAATCCTGAGGAATATCTTTAAAAATTGATCCTGTTTCAATATTGTATTGTTTTAATGCATCGGTAATAAT
>JAAZGI010000342.1 GCA_012511315.1 Clostridium sp. | reverse complement strand
CCAGTAGAAACCACACCAGTAGAAACCACACCAAGCACCACAGAAACATACACTGCAGCTATTGATACGAAGGAAGAAACCAAACCTGCTCAGGAAAATATCATTAAAAGCAATATTCCCTCTGAATTTCAAGTAGAGCTTTCTCAAGCCGACAATGGTGTTATTATAGTGTACCGGCCAGATCTTTACTCAGAGATTAAAGCCATTACCAAGTGGGACATTGTGGAGTTTAATACTGGGACCCAACTATTCTTGGTAACCAAAGAAAAAGGCTCCCGGGTAGAAGTTTCAAAATCAAAGCTGACAGAAGACGAAGAGATTGTTATTCCAGGGGAAGTGATACGTCATTGGGAAACAACATCTGATTATGAAGTGATTCGAATCCTTTATTCGGACCCTGAAACTATGCCCTTTAATTTTATCCGTGTGATCGAGCCAAGTGGGGAAAAAACAACCTTGCCAATTCATACCAGCATGAGAGGTAACCCTGAGTGGGAAACATTCCAACACGATACCAATTAATGAATTAGTTGACCACGAGAACAACCTGTAAAAAAAGTGTAAAATCAAATAAAACATAACCGATACTTTGATAAACTTAAAAACAGAGCTCACTAATGATGGGCTCTGTTTTATTTCTGAAATTTATTTGAAATTGATGTTTCCAAGACTCAGTTGGATGGATAGAAGAGTCGATTATGACAAATAAAAGGGTTAATCTAATTTTTGAAAGTGAGATCATGTAAGGAAACTACCATCTTTTAGGGCGGTCATTTAGAAGCATGAGATGAGTGATCCACTTAAAAATAAAATAAGCTAAATAAATTGGTATAAAAATCAAAATTAACAATATTATTTTTAGTCTTCGCAAATTTAACACCTCGCTTTTCTTTACTATCTTAATTGTACTCTTTTAATCAGACGAAAATGAAAAAGAACGCAGCTTAATTCCTCTGTATTCAGTGTTAAAAGGTAAAAACTGGTGACATTCAACATATATTTCATAAGGAGAAACGACTTTTTTAAAAGGGGAAAATTAGAAAAGATTTTCAATAATATTTTTGACAAATACTATTGAAAACAGAAGGTTTTTTCTATATCATGGAATGAGTTTAAAATATTAAACAAAAAGTATAGGAGGTCTTTATGGACGTTGGAGAAAAAGTTAAAAACCTGCGTTTAAAAATGGGGCTCACTCAAGAAGAACTGGCTGAGCGATCGGATTTAACCAAGGGTTTTATATCCCAGCTGGAACGAGGCAATACTAGTCCCTCAGTGGACACGATGACTCATATTGTTCGAGCTTTAGGAACTAATCTGGCGGAGTTTTTTAGTGAGACGGCTTCCGAACCAATCATCTACCCAAACCATGAAGCTATTTCCATGTTAGATGACTGCTTAGGGCATACCATGCACTTTCTAATCGGTAATGCTCAAAAGCTCGACATGGAACCTGTATTATTGGAGGGCAATCCCAAAGGCCGTTCTAAGGCTTATGATCCCTTTGAAGGGCAAAGCTTTGGCTATGTTTTAGAGGGCTCCTTAATCCTCCATATAGGAAATAGAAGTTTTGTTTTGAACAAAGGAGATTCTTTTTATTTTGAGGCTGATGGGCCATTTTATATCGATAATCAGGGGAAAGAAAGCGGCAAATTGCTGTGGATTCTTTCACCACCCTACTTTTAATAAGATAATAGAGGTGAAATATGACAGTTCAAATAGAATTAAATAACATAAAAAAGACATATGGTGATCAAATAGTTTTGGAAAACTTAAACCTAGACATTATGGAAGGTGAGTTTATTACCTTACTCGGACCTTCCGGCTGTGGTAAGACAACCACATTGCGAATACTTGGTGGTTTTGAACATCCCGATGAGGGACAGGTTCTATTCAATGGCAAAGATATTACGGATCTACCTGCTCACTTGCGTCCAGTAAATACGTTGTTCCAACAGTACTCCTTATTTCCACATCTTGATGTGTATGAAAATGTTGCCTTCGGTTTGCGGATTAAAGGCACCAAGGAAGCTGAAGTACGTAAGCGAGTTTCTGAGATGCTTCAATTAGTTAACTTAAAAGGCTTTGAAAAAAGGAAGGTTGATTCTCTGTCTGGTGGTCAAAAACAGCGAATTGCCATGGCGCGGGCACTAATTTTAAAACCTGCCGTCTTTCTTTTAGATGAACCCTTAGGTGCTCTGGATTTAAAGTTACGGAAAGGGATGCAAATTGAACTAAAACGAGTTCAAAAAGAATTAGGTATCACCTTTATTTTCGTGACCCATGACCAGGAGGAAGCTTTGAGTTTGTCAGATCGAATTGTCATCATGAATGAAGGCATTATCCAACAAATTGGAACGCCAACAGAAATTTACAACGAACCAATCAATGCCTACGTTGCAGACTTTATTGGAGAATCGAATATTTTAGAAGGGGTTATCCACGATGATTTTGATGTCACTTTTTCGGGTCATCGCTTTGTTTGTTCTGATGATGGATTCCGTAAAGATGAAGCCGTTGACGTAGTCATTCGACCAGAAGATTTAGAACTGGTAGCTCCTGAAGAAGGTATGCTGAAAGGCACCGTATTATCAAGTTTATTTATGGGTGTCCATAATGAGATGATTGTTCAAACAAAGGAAGAGCAATATCTCGTTCATACCACCTTACATAAAGAAGTCGGGGAGGAAGTAGGTATTCGCATCATCCCTTATAATATCCATATTATGAGAAAAGGGGAGGTGGAAGGCGATGAAGACCTATAAGAAAGTTGCTACTCCCTACTTGATATGGGCCGTGATTTTCATTGTCATTTCCCTGGCTATGGTTTTATATTTTGCCTTAACGGGTGAAGATGGCCAATTCACCTTAGCAAACTTTAGCCGTATTTGGTCAGCTCGAACCATTGGAACTCTTTGGCGATCATTGCGATTGGCATTTTATACCACTTTATTATGTTTTGCCATCGGCTATCCCTTTGCTTACTTTGTGTCGACCCTAAAAGTTCGCTACCAAACCATGGCTATCCTCCTAATTATGATGCCCATGTGGATGAACTTCTTATTACGAACCTATGCTTGGGTAACCATATTATCAAAGAACGGGATTCTTAATAGTTTGCTTGGGCGAATCGGCGTGGCTCCGCTAGATTTACTTTACACGGAAGGGGCTGTCCTTCTAGGAATGGTTTATAACTTTTTACCCTTTATGATCCTACCCATATACACTGCCTTAGAGAAAATGGATACAGGTTTAATTGAAGCGGCTCAAGACCTTGGCTCCAATGGCTTTGATACTTTCCGCCGGGTAATTTTCCCCCTGTCACTGCCAGGGGTTGCTTCTGGAGTTTCCATGGTCTTTATTCCAGCAATCTCGACCTTTGAGATTACAGCTTTATTAGGAGGTAATAAAGCAAACCTGATAGGTAATGTCATTGAGCAGCAATTCACCGTCACGGGGGACTGGAACTATGGCTCTGCGCTATCCGTAATTTTAATGGTCTTTCTCTTACTATCCTTAATTTTTACGAAGGAAGAGGGTGGCGATGTCACTGATCCAGTGAGACCTATGAAAGATGCCATTGACCTGGCGACTGAAAGGGTCGGGGAGGTGGAAGATGTCTAAATATTGGCGCCGATTTTATTTGTTCTTAGTATTTCTTTTCCTCTATGCACCAATTTTAGTGCTCATGGTGTTTTCTTTTAATGAGGGAAGAACTCGAGGTAATTGGGAAGGCTTTTCCCTGGTTTGGTATCAGAGCTTATTCCAAGATGCTGAAGTGTTAGCAGCTGTACGAAATACTTTTGTAGTAGCCATTATCACGACCATCGCATCAACAGTGATAGGGACTCTAGGAGCCATTGGGATTTACCAGTATCGGCCTAAAAACAGGAAACGAATCTTAGCTGTCAATCAAATTCCAGTGATTAACCCAGACATTGTGTTGGCCGTTGGACTCATGGTACTATTCCGTAGCCTAACATTAGATTTTGGTTTATTTACGCTGATATTGGCTCATATTGCCTTCACTGTACCCTACGTTGTTTTATCAGTTTTGCCCAAACTCAAGCAGATGCCGAAGGCATTGCCAGAAGCGGCGATGGATTTAGGAGCAACACCAAT
>JAAZGI010000341.1 GCA_012511315.1 Clostridium sp. | reverse complement strand
CTGATCAAATTCCGAGCGATTGAGTTCGCCGGTCACTGTTCCTTGATTCATCACATAGATCCGGTCACACATTCCTATGAGTTCTGGGAGTTCTGAGGAGACAATCACAATGGCCTTGCCTTCCCGAGCAATGTCTTGCATCAGTTCATAGATTGAAAATTTATTGCCTACATCAATGCCTCGAGTGGGTTCATCCATAATCAAGACATCGGGTTCTCGCATCAACCACTTTGCTAGAATGACCTTTTGCTGGTTTCCTCCGCTTAGGCTTTGGATTAATGTCTCTAAAGAAGGTGCCTTGACATCCATACGTTCAAAATAGCTTTGAACGGTGGTTTCTTCCAAATTAGCATGGAGTCTTCCCCTTAAAAAGAACTTTTCCAAACTGGCCAGGGAACCATTTTCTCTAATTCCACGGACTGGTACAATCCCTGACCGTTTGCGGTCTTCAGTGATCATGCCCATACCTGCAGCAATGGCATCTCTCGGGTTTTTAATGTTTACGGACTTGCCATCAATATAAACTTGTCCTTCTGTATGTGGATCCAATCCAAAGGCTGAGCGCATGACTTCGGTTCGACCGGACCCAACCAAGCCGGCAAAACCCACAATTTCGCCTCGTTTAACATGAAAATTTATGTCTTTAAAAACTCCCTTGCTCGATAAGCTTTTCACTTCTAAAACGGTTTCTCCCACTGGAAACTCTTCTTTGGGGTAAACATTATCCAATTTTCGACCCACCATATGGCGGATGATATTTTCTTCATCCAGTTCCTCAATGGGATAACTACCTACTACTTCACCATCGCGCAGGATGGTGACATGATCAGCAATTTTAAAAATCTCGTCCATTTTATGAGAAATATAGATAACAGATCGACCTTCAGCTTTTAATTGAGCAATCTTAGCAAAGAGATTCTCGACTTCTTTATGTGAAATTGACGAGGTGGGTTCATCCATGATAATGATTTGTGCATCTAGGGACAGGGCTTTCAAAATTTCTAACTGCTGAATTTCTGAGATGGAGAGTGTTTTCATTAGTTGAGTTGGTTCAAAGGGCAAGCCTTCTTTTTTAAGTAGTTCTTTGGTTTGCTTACGCACAGTCTTCCAATCCACTCTGCCCCTACCGCCAGGCAATCGACCTAAAAATAAATTTTCTTCTATGGTTAAATCCGGAACAAAGTTTAATTCTTGAGCAATCATGGCGATTCCAAGCTCTTTGGCATGTTGGGGATTTGATATGGTGACTTCTTTTCCGTCCACCGCAATGCTACCTTTATCTGGTTGATAGATCCCTGCGATAATCTTCATCAGGGTCGATTTACCAGCCCCATTTTCTCCACATAGAGCGTGGACGGAGCCTTGGTTGACTTCAAAACTTACCTTGTCAACAGCCTTAACCCCAGGGAATGACTTTTCAATCCCTGATACTTTTAATTTCACATTTTTTTCCAATTTGCACCTCCCTTAAGGTTCGCTGACAGCTTGTCAAATAAACAAATCTTACTCTATTTTTTTAAATGTAGTTCCTTAAAATCTAACCCATTGAGCTCTAGTTTATAAATCTTTACCAGCTTAAACATCTAGTCTGCTGATTTTAGTCTATAAACTGTAATCCATTAAAACTTAGTCCACTAAATCTTAGTCCATTAAAGCTTAGTTCACTAAAACTTAGTTCATTAACTTGTTTGATAGCAAAGGAAAGAACTAACGAGTCGTTTCTCTTTTAATGAGTTGAACTGGTATTTGCTGATCCTCTGTTGACTGGCAGCTGCCATTGATTAAATCGACCAGACAGTTATAAGTGGTTTCAGCTATTTCAACCGCT
>JAAZGI010000340.1 GCA_012511315.1 Clostridium sp. | reverse complement strand
TTCGTGAAGGTTGGTTTCCAACATTTGAAGATGTCCCAACCCAAGCTATCACCATGACGATTCATCGTATTCTACAATCCAAAACGATTGTTGCTGCGATTCCTTATGAAGTCAAAGCGGTCGCTGTTAAAAAGAGTTTTGAGAATGAAGTAACACCATTGATTCCTGCGACCATTCTTAAAAACCATCCGAATATCACATTCTATTTGGATGAAGATTCAGCGTCATTAATTGATGTTGAAGCATACCAGTAATAAATTAATACTGGTCTTAAAACAAATTAAAAGGGGCTGTAACGAAATAGGATAATTACTCGATTGTCTCAGAGCGTTACAGCTCTTTTTTTTGTATTCCCCTAACTCTGAACAAACTATTAATAGAATTCTCTTAATCGACATAAAAAAATGCTCCTTAGAGCAGCTAAAAACAACTTTTATAAATGAATCCCCCTCGTTTGCTCTAGTTCAGTTTCCTCAGCTTCTTTGAGTGATATTTTCTTAGATTGTAGCCAATACTTATCAACAAAAATTCAGTTTCTACTCCAGCTTTCCCTCTCCGATGAAATCTGGTGTAATCACAGTTGTGTTTAATCTCTCCAAATGCGCCTTCTACTTGAATCGATCGTTGAATTCGACACGCGATTCCTCGTTCTCCATCTAAGTTTGTTTTGGCTTCATGTTGGAGTTGGTTCAGCACTATATCCCGGCTGATTCGTTTGGGACACTGGACAACGGAAGCTTCTTTTGGCTGATGAACATAGACTTGTTTTATTTTAGGAAAGACGCCTTGATAGGAAGTATAGTCATGACTATAGAGATACACTTCTCCACTTTTTGAAACTAGTGTTTTCTCATCAACGATGTCCATGTTCTTAATGTTAAATTCTTTTTTGAGAAATGCTTTTTGTTTTTCTTTTGAATACATATTGTACTTCATCATCAAGTCCATCTTTTGATTCAGGCAATAGAGGTAGTTGTCATAACTTCCATATGACGCATCTCCTACTGGTGTTTTTGGAAACATGCCATAGTGCTTATAATAGCTCTCCATAAAAGGAATGAATGTTTTTGTATCTGTAGGATTTTGATACACACCATAGTGAAGAATGTATTCATCACTCACCCCAATTTGGATATTGTAATAGGCTTTAAAAATACCTGTGTGATTATAGTAATCCTCTTTACCGTGCATGAAGGTTGCATCGTGATCTGTTTTTGAATAACTGTTTCGTGGCCCACAGATGTCAAGCTTGATTTCATATTCACGACACTTCATTTGATAGTTCATTAAGTCGTCAAAATGCCTTTGTAAGGGTGTCTTTCTCTTTCCTTTACCATACACAAAGGTGATTCCTTGTTGTTCGATTTGTCCGATTATCCAGTAAATGATATGACTCAAGTCAAGTGACTCATATCGTTCTTTGACTTCAAATTGAGTCTCAAAATCTCGATTAAGGGTCTTCAATTCGTGGGTAATCTTTACAAATAATTTTTCCTGATAATTTAAAACAGCCTTCTTCCAGACAAACGTATATTTATTCGCATTCGCTTCAATCTTAGTCCCGTCAATATACAAACGGTTAATATCAATCTTCTCTTTCATCATTAAAAACTCATTAATTTCATAGAAGATTTCTTTAACGCAATGGGTCAGTTTGTCTTTAATAAAACGTTGAAAAACCATAAAACTCGGAGTTTGATTTTCGGCTAAATACATAAATCGAACATCAACTTGACAGGCTTTTTCTAACTCTCGTACACTAAATTTCTTCTCCATATATCCAAACAAGAGTATGCGTAAGAGCATTTCTGGATTATATTGTTGGCGGCCTTTATGAGAAGTCTTGATGTATTTCTTTAAGTTTAGTCTCCCTACCACTTCCATAAAACTAACAACAGGATCATTTTTATCAATCAAAAATTCAGTGTGAACTGGTAAACTCAGTTGGACTGGTTTATA
>JAAZGI010000339.1 GCA_012511315.1 Clostridium sp. | reverse complement strand
CAGCTTATCTAAGTTCCCTTCATCGACTCTAGCGTCATAAAAAAACTTTAAGCCGCCTAACACAACGATAAAAGCAACTACCGCCAAAACCGCTTTAATTTTACTATTCATATAAATATATCTCCTTTAGTTTTTCATCTTTTGTTTATTTAGAGTATGGGCCTATTAAAAAGGGCTCTTTTAACAATCTAAAAAATTATATCACATTTACATTATATCAAACATTAATTGCATCCAATTTAAAAGCCGAAACCTTTCAGTTTGTTCATGCTTTATTAAAAAAACCTCTGCCGAACTAATCAAAAATAGATTAGAATCCAGCAGAGGTTTTTTTATAGCCTAAAATCTTTTAATTAAAGGTTCTTTACGCCTTCCCAATCCTTTAGGAAACGTTCAATACCTGAAGTCGTTAACGGATGGTTTAAAGAATCCATTAATACATTATAGGGCACTGTGGAAATATCTGCGCCAGCTAAAGCTGCTTGAGAAATATGGCGACGGTTACGAATTGAGGCTGCAATGATTTCAGTTTCTATGCCAAAGTTTTCAAATATTATGGCAATTTCTTCAATCAAGTTCACACCATCTATTCCCATATCATCAAATCGTCCAATGAAGGGGGATACGTAAGCAGCACCAGCTCGGGCTGCTGCCAATGCTTGCTCAGCTGAGAAAACAAGGGTCACGTTAACACGAATATTTTCTTTTTTAAACTGGTGGGTCGCCTTTAGACCTTCAGCGGTCATTGGCACTTTGATAATAATATTTTTGTGGATTTTGGCAAGTTTTCTACCTTCTTCCAACATTCCCTCAGCCTCAAGTGATACCACTTCAGCTGAAATGGGACCATCTACAAGATCAGTAATCTCACGAATAACATCTTCAAATTTTCTACCTTCTTTTGCAATAAGAGAAGGATTGGTGGTTACACCAGACAAAAGACCAAGTTCAGCAGCTTTGCGAATTTCCTCCACGTTAGCTGTATCAATAAAATACTTCATAGGATCCTCCATGGTTTATGTAATTTAAATATACTTTTTTTGAATATATCAAGTAATCTATCTTCCATGATACCACAATTCTATCAGCCAAATAAAGACTATTCCCCTGTTTACAATAAATATAACCAACAATGAGTCTCACTTTCATCATAAACTCTGTGCTTTCAAAATAAAAGTAAAGAAGACCGGAACCCAATCGGCTCCGGTCTTCTTGATGATAAATCATCAAATTTAAAATCGAGACATGCTCTTATTCTTTTTTAGAACGGTAGCTTGGAGCTGCCTCTTCACCTGTTAGAGTGTCATTATTCTCAGCTTTTGGAACTTCTTGTCCTCGGCTTGGTGTTGATTCTGAACTGGCAACTGCAGAAGCATGAATTACTGATTCCTGCTTTTTATCTGCCTGCAATTCCTTAGGTTCTACAGCATACTGTGAGAAATCCATCTCAGTTAAGCGCACATATCCTTCTCTACGTTCCTTTGCATCCTGTTCAGTTTTAGCAAATAATCCTTCTGCTTCTTCTGGGAATGCTTGGAGCAAGGAGGAGTAACGTACTTCACCCATGAGGAAGTCTCTGAATGGCATCTTAGGCTCTTTGGAGTCCAAGATGAATGGGTTCTTACCTTCGTCCTTGAGTAATGGATTGTAGCGATATAGATGCCAGTATCCAGACTCAACGGCGCGTTTAGTTTCTTCCTGGCTCATGCCCATACCATTCTTTAGACCCTGGTTGATACATGGAGCGTAAGCAATGATTAAGGATGGTCCATCGTAAGCTTCTGCTTCAGCAAATGCTTTGATGGTCTGGTTCTTATCAGCACCCATACCAATTTGTGCAACATACACATAACCATAGCTCATAGCCATCATTCCGAGGTCTTTCTTCTTGGTCCGCTTACCAGCAGCTGCGAATTTTGCAATAGCAGCGGTTGGTGTAGCCTTGGAAGACTGTCCTCCAGTGTTGGAGTAAACTTCTGTATCAACAACTAGAACGTTAACGTCTTCGCCTGAAGCCAGAACATGGTCCAGTCCACCGTATCCGATGTCATATGCCCAGCCGTCTCCACCGATGATCCACTGACTCTTCTTGTTCAAGTATTCCTTGTTGGTGTAAAGGAATTTCAGTGTTTCGTCTGTTGAATCCTTAATTAGTGAAACGATTTTATCCTTGGCTGCCTTAGACTCCTCACCCTTGTTGTAGGTAGCAAGGAAGTTTTCAAATGCATCCTTCAATTCGCCTTCAGCTTTGCCTTCTTCTAGGTAAGCTTCGATTTTGCCCTTGAGCATATCTCTTTGCGCGTTATGTCCAAGGTACATTCCTAGTCCATATTCAGCATTATCTTCAAATAAGGAGTTCGCCCATGATGGACCTTCTCCACGATGATTGGTTGTGTATGGTGTTGCTGGTGCGGAAGCTCCCCAAATTGAGGTACATCCGGTCGCATTAGCAATCATCATCCGGTCACCGTACATCTGTGTTAACAGTCTCGCGTAAGGTGTTTCACCACAACCTGCACATGCGCCTGAGAATTCAAGCAATGGTTGTTCGAACTGTGAACCCTTTATGGTCATTTTGCTCATCGGATTTTCCTTAACGGATAAATTCATTGCATAATCCCAGTTTTCGGTTTCACTCATTTGAGATTCGATTGGCTTCATGATAAGAGCCTTCTGTGGTGCTGGACAAACCTGAGCACAGTTTCCACAACCAGTACAGTCAAGAACTGAAATCTTAATGGAGAAGTCCATTCCTTCGAATTTCTTTCCACCCATAGCTTTCTTTGTTTCGAATCCTTCTGGTGCGTTAGCAACTTCTTCTTCATTTAATAAGAAAGGTCTGATAACGGCATGAGGACATACATAGGCACACTGATTACACTGAATACATGCCTCCATTTGCCACTCAGGTACGTTAACTGCAATTCCTCTCTTTTCATAAGCGGCTGTTCCCTGTGGGAAGGTACCGTCTGCTCTATCAGCAAACACAGAAACTGGTAAATCATCGCCAGCTTGAGCGTTCATTGGCATTAGAACCTGAGAGATAAATTCAGGAACATCAGATTTTATCTTCTTATCTTCGCCTAAATCTTTCCACTCTGGTTTGATGTCAACCTTAACCAAAGCATTAACACCCATGTCAATGGCTTCGTTATTCATGTTAACGATCTTTTCACCCTTGCGGCCGTAACTTTCAACAACGGAATCCTTAAGATACTTTACAGCATCCTCTACAGGGATAACATTGGCTAATTTAAAGAAGCCAGCTTGCATGATCATATTGATTCTTGTTCCAAGACCAATTTCTTCAGCAATGTTCTGAGCATCGATAATATAGAACTTAGCATTCTTTTCAGCTAAATCTTTCTTTAACTTGTTAGGTAGGTGCTCTTCAAGCTCTTCAGGTGTCCATGGAGAGTTCAATAAGAAGGTTCCACCATCTTTAAGGCCCTTTAAAAGATCATATTTGTTAACATATGATGCATTATGACAAGCAATAAAGTCTGCGTTCTGAATTAGATAGGGTGCTCTAATTTTTTCTTTACCAAATCTTAAGTGAGACACAGTAATTCCACCGGACTTCTTAGAGTCATAGGAGAAGTATCCTTGTGCATATAAGTCGGTGTGGTCTCCGATAATCTTGATCGCAGATTTGTTAGCACCAACTGTTCCGTCGGATCCAAGACCCCAGAACTTACACTGAACTGTTCCTTCAGGTGTGATATTAACTTCTTCATGTGCAGGAAGTGACGTAAAGGTTACATCATCAACAATACCGATGGTGAAGTTATTTTTTAATTCATCCATTTTCAAGCTTTCAAATACAGAAATGATTGATCCCGGTGTAACATCCTTGGATCCTAGGCCGTAGCGTCCACCAACGATTTCTGGACGATGTTCAAGGTCGTAAAAAGCAGTGCGAACATCTTGGTAAAGAGGTTCTCCAAGAGATCCTTTTTCTTTTGTCCGATCAAGAACTGCAATTTTCTTAGCAGTCTTTGGAATAGCATTCAGGAAGTGTTTGATAGAGAATGGACGGAATAAGTGAACATTCACTAAACCAACCTTTTCACCCTTGGCAGTTAGGTAATCTACTACCTCTTCAGCAGCGTCACAAACTGAACCCATTGCAATGATGACATGTTCTGCATCTGGTGCACCATGGTAGTTAAATAAGCTGTAATTTCTTCCAGTAACTTTATTTATTTCGTGCATGTAGTTTTCTACAATTTCTGGAACCTTATTGTAGTGTGGGTTGGCAGCTTCCATACTTTGGAAATAAATATCAGGGTTTTGAGCTGTTCCTCTTGTTACAGGACGATCTGGGTTCAAGGATTTGCTTTTGAACTTCTGAACCATATCCATATCAATTAATTTCGCCATTTCTTCTGTGGTCCAAACATCAATCTTTTGAATTTCATGGGATGTACGGAAGCCGTCAAAGAAGTTTAGAACTGGCAAGCTTGCCTTAATAGCTGTCAAGTGAGCTACAACAGATAAGTCCATAACTTCCTGTACACTGGATTCAGCCAGCATGATAAAACCGGAAGCTCTGGTTGCCATAACGTCTTGGTGATCTCCAAAGATGGATAAAGCATGTCCTGCAAGTGCTCTAGCAGCAACGTGGAAAACTCCTGGTAAAAGTTCACCTGCAATTTTATACATATTAGGCAACATTAGTAACAGCCCTTGAGAAGCTGTATATGTGCTGGTAAGTGATCCCCCTTGCAGTGAACCGTGAACTGCTCCTGCAGCACCGGCTTCAGATTGCATTTCTACAACTTTAACTGTAGTGCCAAATATGTTTTTTCTCCCCTGTGATGACCATTCGTCAATTGACTCTGGCATCGGTGAAGACGGTGTGATTGGATAGATTGTAGCTACTTCTGAAAACGCGTACGAAACGTGAGCAGCAGCAGTATTACCATCCATGGTTTTAATTTCTCTCATATCTGTAATCTCTCCCTTACATTGTTTTTGAAGCACACTAGTTTATCATCTTACTGCTAAAGAGCGGCAAAAAACGATAAATTCGTGAAACCTCAGTGATACACGATTATGTTTTTAAAAATTTCTCGTCACTTACAATTATATACTATTGTTAATAAATTGCAACAGATTCAAAGCCTTCAAAAAACAACGATTTTGCGATTGTATAAGGTTTTCATCTATAAAAACATAAAGTTTGACCACTAATTGTCAGTTACAATTATAATATATTGATTTTCTTTATAAGGACTCTACTCTATTTATGAACAAAACCCTTCCAGAGTTTAGCTCAGAAGGGTTTTTTCAATAGTATAGCTTTTTCTTTAAATTAGTACAGTTATGGCACATAGTTTCAGCAATGCATTTTATTTATTATAACAGGCCTACTTTCTTCCTTTAGTGCCTTCAAAACAGATGAGCCATATAATCCTCTAATATTTTTTCTTTGATTTACTCTGTTCAGATCGAAGTAATTGTCTGATTTGATTTATAGCTTCCTCTTCATTAAGAGAGTCAAAGTCCCATTCTTTAACCTGTTGTATGATTTGTTGCTTCCGAGAATCGGGCTGTTTTAAATGTTTAACCGGTATCTGTTTGGTTTTTTCAGGACGTCTCACATCAGCCAAACTGGAAATATCTACAATCGTTCCTTCCTTTGGTATCGAAACATCATAACCGCGCTCCTTTAGTTTACCTGAAAGGGCCGTTTGAGCCTCATCATCCCCATGAACTAAAAAGATTTTTCTTGGCTTACGCTTTTTAAAATTTCCAACGAATTCAATAAGTCCGGCTTGATCGGCATGTCCAGACAAACCAGTCATCCGTTCTATGCGAGCTTCCACGGCGATTGTTTCGCCAAATATTTTAATATACTCTTTACCATCGAGAATTAAACGGCCCAATGTTTGTTCTGCCTGATAACCAACAAAAATCACAGTGCTTTCCGGACGCCATAAATTATGCTTTAAGTGGTGGCGTATCCGACCGGCTTCAGCCATCCCCGATGCTGAAATGACGACAAGCCCCTGTTCAGTTTGGTTTAGTTTTTTAGAATCATCTACAGAATCTGTGAAAAATAATTGGGGAAACTCTAACACATTATCCCCTGCATCCATTCGAGCTTGAGCTTGTCGATCAAAATATTTGGAGTTCTTCTTAAATACCGCAGTAGCTTTACTAGCTAGCGGGGAGTCCACATAAACCCGCGTCATGGGATCCAACTTACCAGCCTCAGCAAATTCATTTAAAACATATAAAATCTCTTGAGTACGGCCTACAGCAAAAGACGGAATAATGACATTCCCCCCATTTTTTATGGTTGAATTAACCAATTCTAACAGTTTTTCATTTTCATTCACTTGTGGTTCATGAAGCCGGTCACCGTAGGTTGATTCCATGATAAGAATATCTGCTTCCTCAATGTAATGAGGCTCACGCATTAAAGGAATATTATGATTTCCTATGTCTCCGGAGAAAACAAGCTTAACCTCTTCCGTGTCTTTGTCTTTCATCCAAAGTTCTACAAAACTTGATCCAAGCATGTGACCTGCGTCTTGGAATCTCACTTGGAACCCTTCGAAAAGCTGGATTTTTTCTTTATAATCAATTGGGTCAAAAAGTTTCAGTACTGCTTCAGCATCTTTAATGGTATAAATAGGTTCCACTAACTTTTTCCTTCCACGACGACGGCGACGATTTTCCCGTTCAGCATCCTGCTCTTGAATATATGCTGAATCCCGCAACATAATCTCGCATAAGTCGTAGGTTGGTGAAGTTGAAATAATCTTTCCTTTAAAGCCCTTTTTGTATAGCATCGGAATTCGACCCGAATGATCAATGTGAGCATGGGATAAAACTAAATAATCCACTTTGGCTGGATCAAACGGGAACTCTTCATTACCTCGCTCTCTTGCATCTGCCCCTTGATATAGGCCACAATCCAATAGAACTTGATGACCTCCGACTTCTATTAAGTGTGATGAACCCGTTACAGAACCAGCTCCACCAGAAAAAATAATTTTCATTCTTACCTCCAATATGTGATAGATTGCCCATTTTAAGGCCTACTTCTTGTTGCTATTATACGACAAAGCCCGACGATTTTTAGTCGTCGGGCTACTATTCACGAAAAGTTAAACCGATTTCAATATGATGGAGCTATGTGAAGGTTCATCTATTTACGGTTTATTTT
>JAAZGI010000338.1 GCA_012511315.1 Clostridium sp. | reverse complement strand
GTGAGGATCTTTGGTGCAAATAAAGAAACATCATCTCTTGGCTCAGCAATAGCTGCCTTCATATTTTCTAGGATTTTCAAGCGAGCTGCTTTGGCATCGATGATTGCTTTTTCGACAACCTTAGCTGACATCCCTTTGATTTTTGTATCCACTTGAATGGATGTAATTCCCTTTTCAGTTCCTGCAACCTTAAAGTCCATATCGCCAAAGAAGTCTTCAATCCCTTGGATATCGGTAACAACTTCTTCTCTTGATAGGTCATCGGTGGTAAACAGTCCCATGGCAATTCCTGCCACTGGACGCTTAATTGGAACACCAGCGTCCATTAGTGCCAAGGTTGACGCACAAACGGCACCCTGTGATGTGGATCCATTACTGGATAACACTTCTGAAACTAAACGGATGGTGTATGGGAAATCTTCTTCTGATGGAATAACTGGTTCCAAAGCTTTTTCTGATAAAGCACCATGACCAATCTCACGACGACCTGGTCCTCTCATTGGACGAGTTTCTCCAACGGAGTAGCTTGGGAAGTTATAGTGGTGGATATAACGCTTGGTATCTTCTTCGGAAATCCCATCTAATCGTTGAATTTCGCCAACAGACCCTAGGGTTGCCACTGTCATAACTTGAGTTTGACCTCTTGAGAAAAGACCTGAACCATGGGTACGAGGAAGAACTGAAACTTGAGACTTCAACTCACGTACTTCATCAAATCCACGGCCATCAATTCGCTTATGGTCATTAATAACCATGTCACGAACAGTTTCTTTTTGTAGTTGATAAACTACTTCTGCGATGTCGCTTTTTACTGTAGCGAAATCATCGCCATAAACTTCTTTAAAGTGTTCGGAAATTGCTTCTTTGGCTTCATCCATCTCGGTGTTGCGATCCGTTTTAACGATGTTTGAAAAAGCACTCCGAATCATACCGCCAGCAAAATCGCGAACCTGGGCTTCTAAGTCTTCATCAATTTCATGGATTTCTACTACACGTTTTTCTTTTCCGTATAGACGTCTGGCTTCTTCTTGCATTTCAAGAATCGGCTGACACTCTTCTACTCCATAAGCAATTCCGCGAATGATGATATCTTCTTCTACTTCTTTTGCTCCAGCTTCAACCATCATGACTCGCTCAGCTGTGGCAACAACTGTTAGGTCCATAACAGACTCTTCCCGCTGTTTTGATGTAGGGTTTGTGACAAACTCACCATCAATGTAACCGACGGATACAGCAGCTACAGGAGTAGTAAATGGAATGGATGAAATGTATAAAGCGGTAGACGCTGCATTAATAGAGAGGATCTCTGGCAGGTTATCAACTTCTACGGATACTACAGTGTTAACTACCTGAACGTCATTACGGATTCCCTGTGGGAATAAAGGACGTAGCGGACGATCCGTGGCACGACCAGCTAAAATGGCATTTTCTGTGGGACGGCCTTCACGTTTGATAAAGCCCCCTGGGATCTTACCTACAGAATAAAGTCTTTCTTCATAGTCCACTGACAATGGGAAAAAGTCCATTCCTTCTCTAGGTTTCTCGCTCATGTTTACGTTGGTCAAAATTACAGTATCTCCATAATTCATGAAAAGTGCAGTATCAGACAAGAATCCGATATTACCCAATTCAATGCCCATGGTACGGCCGGCAATTTCTGTTGTTAAATTTGGTTTCATATAATCTCCTTTGTTTCTTCTACGCTCACCTTCAAACCCGCTGTATATATAATTATATGTCACACCCCACCTTCATGGATGAAGTCTGAATTATAATTAGATACACAACCTGCTTGAAATGAACATAGTTATCATTCATACATTATAACAAATGTATGACGCCTTGTCTTTGTTATTCCAAAGTTCATGGAAACTTCTATTTTACCAACTTAAAAAGCCTCAGCTCATCGTAATTAGGGTTGGAAAAGCTTTAAGTTTTTAAAGTCGTCTCCTTCACAATAAAATAGAATAAAAAAATAGACTTTGCCGGCACCTAGTACCAAGCAAAGTCTATTTTATGTAGGGTCAAAGCCCTAAGGATTTCCCTCCATTAGAGAGAACCTTTAAAATTACTTTCTGATTCCTAACTTAACGATAATATCTCTGT
Source organism: Clostridium sp. (assembly GCA_012511315.1). Classification (GTDB taxonomy): domain Bacteria; phylum Bacillota; class Clostridia; order Clostridiales; family Clostridiaceae; genus JG1575. The sequence goes on along the minus strand of JAAZGI010000338.1, from coordinate 878 downwards.
ATCTTTGGATATCAATTTTCATCAAGTAGTTGAGCAGTCCTCTTCTTTGACCGATCATCATGAATAGACCCCGTCTTGAGTGGTGGTCCTTCTTGTGTTCTTTCAAATGCTCTGTTAGATCGTTGATCCGTCTGGTAAGAATTGCGATCTGTACCTCTGGTGATCCTGTGTCTCCCTCATGTCTACCATGAGTTTCGATAATTTCTTGTTTGATTGCCTTTTCTAACATAGTGTTCCTCCTAATGTTGTATTATCCCCCGAAACCGAGAATTGGGACGGCCTTCCCGTATCACAGTGTTGGGTTCCGTTCTTTATAATAGCTGATTTCCATTAAACAAGCAAGGAAAATCATTGATTAATAATAAATATAGATGATTTAATTTATATAATATTTAGGCTGTTTGGGTCACTCTAAGGAATCCTAAATCTTAATTTGTTTAATGGTTTAATGGTTTGATGGTTTAATGGTCTATTTTGAATTGTTTTATTTTTTAAAACTTCTATTGGTTTTCCTGGCGAAGGTTTGCAACATTACGTGTAGACGCATAATTATTATCTTTGCGCAGCTGCTCTTTGAGTTCTTCCATGGTGTCATATTTAACCATTTCTCGCATCCACTCTAAAAAATAGAGCTTTACTTCTTCACCGTAGATTTCACGATCAAAGTCCAGGATGTAGGTTTCCACCGTGACTTCGTTATCAGAAGCTACCGTTGGGTTGTCCCCTACAGAAGTGATACCTCGGTATATCTCACCATCTACTTCAATATTTGAATAGTAGACGCCATTTTTCGGGAGCACCGTGTCCGGATCAATGGTCATATTGGCTGTTGGAAAGCCAATTGCTTTGCCTTTCTTTTTGCCATTCACAATGGTTCC
>JAAZGI010000337.1 GCA_012511315.1 Clostridium sp. | reverse complement strand
ACAGCCAAACAAAAGAAAATGCAAAAAATATATGGTAAGAAACGGAAAAAATAAGTCTTAAAGCAAGGACTTCAAAGAAAGAGTTCCAAAGTAAGGGCTCAAAGGCAAGAGTGCCAAGACGAAAGCTCACAGATAAAAATTTAAAAGAGAGCTCAAAATGTTGAATTCTCTTAGTTTCGAGGAAAGAAAAAATAGGCAGTCTTTAATAAAGAAAAAATGGGTGTTATCAAAGTAAAAGGCAGCAGTTCATTCTCTAATTAGAGAAGACTGCTGCCTTTTTGTGTGGCTGAGGAAGGTGGTGTTTTGGTTAAAAGACATTTACTTAAGGTTTAACGTTGGTTATGGGATATCATAAATGACTTGCTTATTCCTTATTTCCAATATCTTGCTCATTGGTCTCATCCGTAGGATCTTGCTCGTTTTCAGGATCAAGATCAGTAAAGAGTGTATAATTTTGATCGGCATAGCGAACTTTGGGTGCATCTTTGTCTGCTTCAAAAGGAGTAGCTTTAGTTTTGATTAAGTTCTCGGTGCTTTTAATTGGGTTATTTTCTATGAAAACTGAATCTTCTAAGGGTACGATGGGTGCAATCACCTCAGAGTCGCCCTGGAGCCACTCAGGCCGCCTTCTGCGCCGCCAAACATCAAAGGCTAACAAACTACCCAAGGTTAACAAGGTGATGGTTAAACCGGCGTTAAAGCCTCTAGAGCGGAAGTGGAAGCTAAGCTCGTTGGTGCCAGGCTCTAAGACAATTCCAGAGAGGAACCCATTCATTCGTTGGATTTCAATGGGCTTACCATTATTCTTAGCGGTCCAACCCTTGTTATAGGGAATGTTAAGAACCAAAATACCTTGTTTCTTGTTTTCAATGGTGCCACTGATGTGGTTGCCGGATATGTTTAGGTTCTCGAGATTGTATTTATTACGCTGTTTGATGACTTGTTCAAAATCTCTTAAATCAACTCGGCTTAAATAAAAGTCACTAATTTCATAAGCCTTTTCTGTGCTGGTCCAACGGATTTGGGCTTGGTTGCCATTAATGGCCCAAGTCCAGTCATTGGTATAGTACACATAAGGGTTGCTTTCATAGCTCTTAAAGATTTTTTTGCCGGCAACGTGTTGGGTGAACTCTAAGCGGTCTTCTGGGCGCATGTAACTATGAAGATAGACTTGAGATTCGTCATAGGCATTGGGAATGTCAAATATGACGGCTCCGTATTCTTCAAATTCAATTCGTTCTCCATCATAATAAACATTTTCATAAGTGATAACGTCATCGGTTAAAGGGATTTCCTCAGAGCGGATTGGTACACCAACTGGAAGTACTGGATCACCTTCGGTGATGGCGTAATGGAGTAGGTTCAAATCCATATCTGGTTTAATCATGGTATAGATTTCTTCAACGGGGAGTTCTTCTTCAAACCACATATCCAAACCAACGGTATGGGTATTTTCATAGAGGCTATATTTTTCATTGGTATAAACTTCCTTGTAAAAAGGTACCGGTT
>JAAZGI010000336.1 GCA_012511315.1 Clostridium sp. | reverse complement strand
TTTTAATCTTTTTCTTTTTTAGTTCTTTTTATGATTAAACATTCTGGTCCTGTAAAACCTTCAGATATATCTAAAAACTTTAAATCCTGTGCCGATAATTTAGATGCGGTTGTACTTTTTATTCGGACAGGTGCTGACTCATCCAACCAAATACTCCAAACTTCCACTTCTTTACTTTGTTCCAACATCTTTCTTAAGTATTTTTCCAGTTCCAAAACACGTTTGGGTGAGTATCGCCAAAAAAGACGCCCAGAAAACTCTTTTCTTGAGTATTCAGCAACCTCATCTCCAAAGCCCAAATCGTGCTTAATTTCGATATCGTCTAAATGTTCTTCAGAATCGCAAATAGAGATAATTGGTTGATCCACATCAATATCTGGATTTTCATCAATAAAATTTGGTAGCTCCATACCAAGGTCTCGAGCTTGTCGAATGGATAAATGCTCAATGTGTGGGTTTTGAATTTCCTCAATGGGAGACTCACTAGTTATAAATTGAAATAAACTCATCAATTACCTCTTTACTAATTAGTATACAAGTCCTCTTTGATCCTTCTGGGTGTTTAAGCCTTGTCGATCAATTAATTTTTGCAATAGGATTAAACTCTCGCTTTCAAAATCTGTACAGCTACAAGATATATAAGAGTTACCAAGATTGGCACCGCACCAATGTAAACCAAGATATTGGTCAGCGTAAAGTTCATAGTATTAGAAACTTCTCCGAATTCTATTACATATCGAATAATCATTCCAAGTCCTGTTAAAGCTAAAGATGATAGATAAACAAATAACGTTCGCCCTTTCCCAAAAATCATCGCATAAAAAAGTCCCATAATAAAAACACTAGCAAAAGCTGATATCATCCCGCTCAGTCCGGACGACAAAATTTCTTGGGTTAATGGAAATCCACTGATGCTAAAAAATACCACACTGCCCAGAGCAGCAGCTTTAAATGCTTGTAGTGTTCTTCTATCTAAGTTCGGCTGATTCATAAAATTCCTCCTTGAATTTTCTAATCAAAAACCACCAGGTCACAATCTCATTATACCCCGACTATAGCGTTTCTATATATGTTTTATGATGAATACTATTTTAATCTGTTACTTCTATCTTTTATACATTACTGTACTTTTGTTCTCTGCCGTTAGAATTCAGGGTCTAATCCTTAATTCTAAGAAACCTCTGTTTAGCTCCTTCTCAATGAATGTTTTAATGAAAAACTCTTATAACAGCAATAAAAGGTCAATAAAATTCTTCGTTATCTTATTATTCTCTTGACTTTTGTCTCGTTAAAAAATATACTTATTTGGACTGGCTAAAAATAAGGCTAGACGGAATTATTATATTATTCGGAGGAATTATGGAGAATAACATTAAAAACGTTAAAGTAGTAGTTGCTGACCCATCGGCAATGGGCCTATTCGGCCTTGCAATGGTCACTTTGGTTGCATCTAGCCAGAAGTTAGGCTGGACGAGTGGAACTTCACTGGTGATCCCTTGGGCCATCTTCCTGGGGGCCTTTGCTCAAATCTATGCTAGCATCATTGACGCGAAGCACAACAACACCTTCGGGATGACGGCTTTTGGTGGTTATGGCTTCTTTTGGTTAGGGGTTGCCTCAACCTGGTTAATACAAGCCGGATTCTTTGGTGAAGCGCTTCAAGCTAGTGCAGATCCCAAGCAGTTAGGGTTTGCCTTCCTAGGCTATCTAATTTTTACAGCTTTTATGACAGTTGGTGCCATGGAAACCCACAAAGTTCTATTTGCCATCTTTTGTCTAATTGATCTTCTGTTCATTGGACTAACTCTTTCATCCTTTGGGATTATGTATGACTTCAGTCACGGTCTAGCAGCTTGGTCTGAATTGGGAATTGCTTTACTTTCCTTCTATGGTGCTGCAGCAGCCGTCTTAAATGTGCACTTTGGTAAGATTTTACTGCCTGTTGGTAAACCTTTTGGAATCTTTAAATAAGTTTCCTGTATAAACTCAAAAACTCAGATCAACTTTTGATCTGAGTTTTTGAGTTTTTCCATTTTTTATTCATGGCTTTTATTTTTTGCTTTATTTAATGATTGTTTCAGATTGTTTTCTGGTTTTCATTCCAATCAAAACTTAAGTCATCCTAAATACATGGTCATCTTTGTATCCCAATCCTTCCTAGGCTTTGATCCGATCCTGTTTTATTACTGTTCTTTGTGTCTATTTAGGCATTTGCTTTATTAATCTGTTGATTTGCTTGATTGGCTCAAGTCTATTGATCGTAAGAACTTTCTTCTTTTTTTAGAAATCTTGGATAGAAGTAATCAATGCATAGAGCCCCAAGGGGCGCTGTAATAAGAATTGATAACACAGCAACCGTTAAAATTTGATTCCCAGCCGCCAGTCCTAAAGCCAAAGGTATTCCTCCAATAGCAGCTTGAACCGTCGCTTTCGGTGTATATGCCATCATGACAAAAGCTCTCTCTTTGAAATTTAGCACTGTTTTTATCAAGCTAATCCAAACACCTGTCATTCGGAATACAAGGCCTATTACAACTATTGCTAGAGCTCCGCTTCCAGCTTGTAGGGCATAATTCAAATCCACTGTAGCGCCAACTAAAACAAATAGTAAGACTTCAGCTCCTACCCAGATTTTATTGTATTGATTAGAGAGACGGCCCGCTAAATTCGGAGATTTTTTATAGATGGTAATGCCAACACTCATGATAGCAAGCAATCCAGAAAAAGGAATTATTTGGTTCAACTGATCGGCAGCCTCTAAAAGCAGGGCCGATAAACTGATGATAATTATAATCTTAACTGTATCTTGAATTTTAAATTTCTGAAAAAACCAAGCTAAACCTAAACCAACTAAAATGCCGATAGCAACTCCCAACACAATAGAAATTGGAATCTCAAAAAAATCCTTGGCCCCAACAGCTGTTCCTTGAGCCATTGAAGTGAAGGCAGTAAATAAAACAATAACGTAAACATCATCAACCGAAGCTCCAGCTAAAATCATTTGAGGGATGCTACGGGCAGTTCCATAACCTTGTTCCATTAAATGCAACATCCGTGGCACAATAACAGCAGGTGAAACTGCAGCCAGTACAGTTCCTAGAATTGCCGCCTCCATAATTGTTAGCCCCAAAATGCTTGGCGCAAAATATATAATCCCTAAAATCTCCAGAGTTGCCGGAATGAAACACATTAATATGGCAGGCCGACCAACTTTTTTTAAATCGGCCATATCCAAAGATAATCCCGCTCTTGTCAGTATCACAATGAGAGCTAGCTGCCTTAGATCTGCTGAAATTTCTAACATTGAAGGAACCAAAAAATCAAAACCGTAAGGTCCCAAGAGCATGCCTGTCATAATCATCCCTAATAAGCTGGGCAGCTTGATTGTTTTAAAAACTCTCCCCAATAAAAGTCCTACTAAAAAAATAAGTGCAAGGCTCGTTAGCATAGTTTCCTCCATCCCGTCATCGTGTTATGAAAATAAAAAAAGCCGACACGTTCTGCATTTAGCAGAAGTCATCAGCATGAAAGCGGTTTGGGTTTCCCCTGGGAGAACCTCATTCCCTTTTTTTATAATAACATAGGACTATTTTAAATTCTATCCTAACCAAGAGGAAATTGACTTAGCTTAAAAGTCCACCCGTTGACCTCTTAGCATTAATCAAAAAGATTCAAGACCATTCCTGTAGACAGTTCTTCAATTTGATTTCCAAGCTGATTTTTTAACAAACGCAAAGCCTTCTCGCTAGTGCAATGCCCAGTGTAAAAATGAGTTGGAGTACTTTTAAAAAACTCGCCTATTTTACCTATAAACTCCACCATTTCCTCACTCCATTCTCGATTTACCAAATGGAATCCACCAATAACAACGTCTGGCCACTTCCCTTCATTTTGATAGAAATAGTCCATAATATTAACAATACCCTTGTGAGCACATCCTGTGATTAGCACAGTCTTTTCTCCTTGACGCAACACAAGATTTTGTTCATGAATAAAACGGTCTAACTCATATCCATTTGGGCCTTTTTGAAACATTACTTTGTTATCTGGTGGATTTAAATGGTTAGGCTGGACTTCAGCTAAAATCTTTAAACTTTTACTAATCTCAACATCTCCTTGCACTTTAATGAACCGATCTTCAGGCGCCGATGTTTTAGGAATCCCTATATACCTCCAACCGTCTTCTCCAGGCGTTACAAATTCTCCACATGCAGCGCTATGAATATACACCGGTGCTTGATTATTTCCTTCGAAAAATGTTTGTAGGCCACCCGTGTGATCATAGTGACCGTGAGATATTACTGCCAAATCTACATTAGCCAAGTCAACTCCCATGACTTTAGCATTACGAGCAAATAAATCACTAGCTCCCATGTCAAATAAAACTGTTGCTTCTTTCGTTTCGATTAGTAGCGAAAGACCATGTTCACTGCCTAGTTTTTCTTGAAATGATTTGTTTTCCAGTAGTGTTCTTATAATCATTAGACCATCCTTTCCTGCCTATGGAATACCTTTGTTAACCTGTTTTGAGCAGGTTTTCTAATTACTTGAGTCTATAATACTACGAAGTCACATATATCTATAATTTTTCTTTTTTACAGATTTATTTCGGTTTCTTAATGAATCGGTTATCCACCAAAAATTCTAATTCATTTCAAAAAGCTAAGAAGACCTCTCCCATCGGAAGAGGTCTTTGTTGAAGAGTTATTTTTTTAAAATTTTGATTAGTCCTCGAAAGCTTCGCTAACTTTCCACTCTTTCCAAACATTGGAAACTAGTTCTGGGCTTGGCTTCAGAGTTGTTTTTCCTGGCTGCCAACCTGAGGGACATACTTCAGCTCCACCGGTCTTACGAACCAACTGGAATGCTTTAATCTGTCGAAGTGTTTCGGCTACGTTTCTTCCAACTGGAGGTGAAAGAACTTCAAATCCTTGGATTACTCCGTCTGGATCGATGAGGAATCGTCCTCTGGTATTAACACCAGCTTCTTCATCGTATACGCCATACATTTCTCCAATTGCTCCACTTGAATCAGTTAGCATTGGGAATGGAATATCTTTTCCGGTCATTTTGGATAATTCCTGATCATTCCACACTTTATGTACAAACTGGGAATCGACGCTCATAGAGAGAACCTGTACCCCTAACTCTTCAAACTCGGCATGTTTTTCAGCAACTGCAGAAACTTCAGTTGCTCAGACGAAGGTGAAGTCGCCAGGGTAGAAGCATAATACCACCCATTTTCCTTTGTAATCCTCTAAGTTAACATCGATAAATTTTCCTTCATGAAATGCTGGCGCAGTAAATTGTGGCGCCTGTTGTCCTACTTTTATCATGTAATGTGCCTCCCTTTATTTTTGGTTTAATTGTTCCTACTTCTGGTGGTATAGCAAAGATCGACTTAATCAATCCAAATTGAATCTTTACTTTTTACTACCATCATATTTGAATCTAAACTCTTCAACCTTCATTTTAAGGCAGGTCGGTTTCCCCCCAACCCAATTTAAAATGATTCTAATCTAAGGATACCCTTTTATAACAAATCTTTCAAGCTCAAGCCACACCATTAAGCCAATAAATAGTCCTATTCTTAAGTCTCTCCCCAACTTAACAACTTGGTTACTTTTGAAAAGCTTTTCTTCCATCAATTTGATTCAAGTAAACCAATCCTTTAAATGAATAAAAAAGTATTATATTAGTTCAAGGAGAAAACCCACCTTAAACATACCCACTTTAGTGTTTAAGCTATGAGAAAACGACCTAAGACAGTTGGCTTTTTTACGATATTAAACGCAAAAAAATAAAAAAAAAACAGAAGCCTTAGCTCCTGCTTTTTTTTAATTAGTTACTACTAATTAGTATCTTCTATTGTTGCTCTGAGCTTTCTTAGCTCTTCTGCAATCTGGGCATCTAACAGGATCGTTTTCGAATCCTTTTTCTTTGTAGAATTCCTGTTCACCTGCTGTAAATGTAAATTCTTGGTTGCAATCTCTGCATTGGATAGTTCTATCTTCCATGATGATCTCCTTAGCTACAGTCATTTTTTAGTGTTTACTGAAGCCTAGGGATCAGAAAAAAACTTTTTGAAAACTGTATTTAAATTTTATTTATCCTCTCGGACAAGTCTTATGATAACAGACAATCAAAAATAAAGATACATAAATCGTAAAATATTTTAAATTATTTTTCATTTATTTTTAAAACAGCAGATTTCCTGACAGTAACACAGAGGGCTAAACCCCAAAATCATTTGGCATTACTCAGATTAAAGGGATAAGTCAAATTACATGGCAGTTAGGTTTCCTTTTTCTTTTTTCATCATCTTCATAACAACTAAAATAATAGCCACTAACATAAAGACAATACTAGCCATTGAGGTGTAGACCACTAAAGGATATTGAAAATTAAACATATCAGGTGAAGTATGTTTAAGGGTAATACCAGCGTAAGCCCAGACAAAGACCAACCCATAGGCAATATCTGTGTTGCTAAAAACCGTTAAAATTCCAATGGCAATTCCTACAAGAAGAATAATAATGGTCCAAACCACCTCTGAAACGCCAAAACCGCTCCAGCCAAGGTCGACCAACCAGGTAGTAACATTAGCGATCGTAGCTACACTGATCCAGCCAAAGTATACGCTAAAAGGCAGGCGAATAAAAAACTTCTGACTTGTTGTCAAATTTGCTTTTTTTGTTTTTTGATTGATTAGAATTAGGCACACCAGAATTGCCACCATTAAAGCTAACGAGACTCCTATAATTTTATAATGCCAGGCAAAAATCCAAATCGTGTTGGCTATTGAAGAGATAACAAATAAAGTTCCCACATAATTAAACAACTCTTCTTGAGATTGACTCTTTTCTTTCTGAAATAAACCCAACTGGTAAAGTGTATAGGCTCCTAAGAGAAAGTAAATTACACCCCAAATGGCAAAGGTTATTCCAGCCGGTGCAAATAAATTCGGAAATGAATCTGATACCTCTCCTGTATTAAGCCCATTGATTGGTAAGATATTAGCCAGCGCATTGACAAGTATCATGGCTAGATATGAAATCACCACAGCATACTTTACTATCGGTTTTTTAGCTTTTTCGTTCATATTTATCGTCTCCTTAAATAGAAAATCGTAGTTTTTAAGCATAGTCCTCCACTAAATCCATTTTCAGTCTTTTTAAACTTAATCATTCACTAATTTACGATAATTTATACTTTCTATTGAAATTATAGTATGTTTTTCTGCATTCTGACGCTTTTATACCATGTGTTCTCATTTCGTTTACATCCAGTTCTTCCAAGATTCTATAGCTCATTTTCTCACCTAATGTGACCTCTGTGAAATTACTCGCAATACTTACATATCACCAATAATTTTTAAGGGATTCAAAAGGCAACAAAATAATCTGCTGAGAAACTCTTAAGGTTTAAGACTCTCCAAGCAGGTTATAAATTTCCCTACCATTCTAGATTCATTTAAACCTGTTCTTTGGCTAAACACTTAATACCACCTTACAGGTTTAATGTTTTAAACAGCTTTTTAATTTCCTCCACGGAAGCCACTTTACCGATCATTTTTACCGATTCATCGACAACTAGAGATGGGGTACTCATAACACCATAAGAAACAATATCTTTCATATCCTGAATTTTGTCTATGGTGATGCTTAGACCTAATTCTTGGGCAGCCTCCCTCACATTAGCTTCCAGCTTCTTACAATTACTACAACCTGACCCCAAAATTTTTATAATCATTATTTATTCACTCCCTGTTTATTTTTCGACTTAAAACTTTTGCTTAAACATCTTAAATAAATAGGTGGCTCAAAGAGTTAAAGGAATAACCGATTATAATGATCCCGGTGGTCACGATAACTAGAAACACTCCTAACAAGCGAGGCTTCACCACTTGTTTCAACATAATTAAAGATGGTAGTGAAAGAGCTGTTACCCCCATCATGAAGGAAAGTACCGTTCCAAGACCTACCCCTTTTGCAACCAGTGCTTCTGCAATGGGTAGGGTCCCAAAAATGTCTGCATACATAGGAATACCTACAAAGGTTGCAACTAAAACGGAATACCATTTATCCTGGCCTAAGATAGCAGTAATAATTGATTCCGGAATCCAATTGTGGATAGCCGCACCAATACCTACACCAATAATGACGTAGAGCCATACTTTGTTAAATATATCTTTCACTTGATCTTTAGCAAACTCAATGCGATCAGCCCTAGTCATCTCTTCTTGTTCAACCTCTGCCATCTTATTGCCAAACACAAATGGTTCCACATATTTTTCAAGTTTCGCTTGGCTAATAATGCTTCCACCAATAACTGCTAATATTAAACCCACCAAAACATAGGCCAATGCGATTTTCCAATTAAAAATACTTGCTAGTAATAATATAGAGGCTAGATCTACCAGTGGTGATGAAATCAAGAATGAAAATGTAATACCGATGGGCAATCCTGCACTAGTAAACCCTATAAATAACGGAATGGAAGAGCAAGAGCAAAACGGAGTGATGGTCCCCAAAAGAGCCCCTAATATATTACCTGTAAGGCCCTTATAATGACCTAGAATCTTTCGTGTTCGCTCCGGTGGAAAAAAACTTTGAATATAAGAGATGGCAAAAATCAAAACCGACAACAAGATAAAAATTTTAATAACGTCATAAATGAAAAAGTGGACGCTGCCACCTAATCGACTGGTCCTATCCAAACCAAAAACATTCTCTACTAAAGCTTCTACTAAGTCAAATAGCCACTTCATCTTAAGTAGCTGATCATTTAAAAATCTAAATACTTGCATAGATGTACCCCCTTTTTATTGCATTTATATTGTTACTTCGACAGGCCACATTATTACTTAGGCTGCCCTCGACAAACACTTAAATAACTGTCTTTGCCTTGTAAACGGGCTAAATCATCTACAAGTACTGGATAACTCGTAATTTTTTCTTCGATATTCTCCAAAAGATTTAATAGCAACTTATGTTCTTTCTTCAAAGAATAGAAAACAAACTTTTCTCTTCGCTCATCTTCCACTAAGTTCAAATCTCTTAATTTTGATAAGTTCTGGGAAATTCTTGGCTGTGAAATCTTAAGGATTCCCTCCAATTGACACACACAAAGTTCTTCTTTATAAAGCAACATGATTATTCTTAATCGATTCTCATCTGATAACATTTTAAAGATATTAATTAATTGATTCATTTTTCCCCCTTTTTATTTTGCCGTAGTCATATATACACATTCACATATCTTAATATCTATATACTAAGTCTCTGTTTTAAATTTGTCAACCCTTTCACAACTTGCTTAGTCTTTTTTTCACTTCCTCTTGATTAGCTTCCTCTTGATTAGCTTCCTCCTTATTAACTTTTACCTACTCTCTAATCCAAATAGATATTGCTTTATATCCCGACAAAAAAACTCGAACCCATCAGATGAAAATCTGATGGGTTCGAGTTTTTCATTTAAATTTAATCAAGCAAAACCCTAGACAAATGTCTGCTACTAACTTAAACAATGATAAACCTTAGTTTGTCTATCTTTGAAATCAGGTTTAGATTAAAAGTCTAGATTTTCCCGCTTAACTTTACCCTTGTCATCCATAGAGAAGGTAGTTACTTTGCTTACAAATGGAACGCCGTCTTTCTTGTCGCATTCAATCTGATGGAAAACTTTGGTTGTTGGTCCTTCTTCCTTATTGAGCTTTTTGAAAAGCTTCATTAAGGATAATGGCTGTTCTGGTTCTTTGATGCTGATAATGCTTGTGTCAGGAATCTTGATTGCATCATAAATGAGTGCTTCAAAATCAATGTTAGGAATTCCAGGAATTAGGAAATACTTTGCTTCTTTTTCAAGATCTTCTGCTTTCTTAACCTGAACTGCAGGGTGCGTCTTCTTGGCAATTGCCATAAGATTTGCCATAAAAGGTCTTGTTCCAGTTGATCTGTGGCCAGCAACGATAACGCTCTCGCCGTTTTGGATGGCCGCATCAATATGCTCGCCTACTGCTTCATTGAAGAAACCGTCGTTTACAAACTTCATTAAAAATGGATTCATGTTTTTACCCCCGGTAATAAAATTGTGACAAGCACCCTTTAACAACAGTTTTTTCGCTGTGGTTGAAGATGCTTGAACGTTTAAGTAACAAATTTTTAGCATTATAACTTGTTTTACATCGTATCTATTTTAACACAAAACTGTCTCTAACCCAACCTTAAAATAAATCATTTCACCCCAGTATAAAGCGGTGGATCAAAATACCAGCTAGGAACAGGATTTTTCATATCCTCAAACCAATTTAATATGTCTTGAGATTGACTAATCATGACTCTTATTTCATTTTCACTAAAGGAAAGAGCCCAAGGAATTGCCGACAATGTATTGCTAGCCATGTAAAATGCCAGCAAATAAAAAAAATCAAGGGGAGGGACTCCTCCAAAGTAGCCATGAAGTTGACCGGTTGCAAATTCCGGACTTACCTTGGCACTCCAGACAATTCGATTAAATTCCTCCCAAGGGTCTCCAGCGTCCCAACGATTAAAATCGATTATAGATAGATTCCCATTCTCTGAAATCACCATGTTTCCAGTATGATAATCCCCATGTTGAAAACATTGCGGCCGATGATTTAATCTGTGGCGATTATCTTTAAGGTAACTCAACATCTTATCGTCTTTCGGAAAAGATACTTTACAGTCCAAATAACGCTTGATGTTTCGATCTAGCTTTCGATTAAAACGAAGGTGCCAATCTTCAAGAGTATTTGAAGTAGGCAAACTATGAATATCTTTAAGAATCTGCCCCGACCAAACTCCCAGCTTATATTGCTCTTGCAAACTTAAAGTTGGTAAAACACCCTCTGCATCCTCCCCTTCGCGCCAAGCCAAGACCATAAGAACTTGTTGAGTATTCTCGCAAAGCCCCAAGGATATTGGCTGAGGAATCGGCATTCCTAACTCATACAACTTTGTCATTATTTCGAATTCTGTTTTTTTCTACCAAACTCCTCGGCCGGTGATATGCGAAGCAAATAACTCTGTCCGCCCTCAAAAATTAGTTGATACTTTTCATCTCCCGGCCAACCTTTCAGGACCCTTTGAACGCTTTTTATTTCTTGCCAGCCTGGTATTTCTTCTAAAGAAATAAACTCCCGCCACCAGCTACCCCTTTGAGTTTCATTCCTTATCGCCACTATGTCACCCCCTTGATTAATCGCTTCTTGTTTAAGAAATTCTCACTTTCTTAATTCCTTCCCTCTTCCTTTCAAAAGTTCTTACTCGTCTACTTTTCCATTTAAGTTCCCTTGTTTTCTCTTTTTTCTTTTCTGCTGTCTAAGATTATATAAAGCTTTTAGCGTCCTTAATGACTCTTGGTGCTCTTTAGCATCAAGCCTTGGAAAAGCTCGAATTAGTCGATGCTCACCAGATAAACCAATTTCCAAAAGCTCTTGACGTGCTTCTTTTAGTTCTTCTAACTGTGTTTCTTTTTCTGGCCAATCTTGAGTTCTCATCTTTCTAAGGATTTCTTCGAACTTTAAAAATTGATGCTTATCAAGACTTTTATAAAAACTCTGTCGTCTGATCTCGATGCGGTTTTCCAAACCTTCTTTTAGATCTGAAAGATGAAACACCCCATTTGCCACTGTACCGCCCATTTCATTGGAGGTGTTCCGAATTAAATCTGTTAATTCGGCCAAATATTCTAATTTTCGATTCAGTTTAAATATTGTATTCACCGTGACTGCAAGGTCTACAATCAGCAATACCATAAGCACTATTATTAAAACAATAGCCAATATGTTTGGTGTTATATCCATTAAGTTTAACACTTGGGGATGAATAAATTCGACCACCAGCATACTAGCTAATCCCCATCCAATCGAAAATAAAAGACAAATGTACCCACCGATATTAAAAGGACGATTTGAATAATCCCACCATTTCTTATGAAATAGCTGTTCTAATAAGAATCCTGTGACAAGCTCTATAAGTGTTGTTACCACCACAGCGCCAATAAATAAAGTTAAAGGATTATTTCTAAATGGCTCCAGAAGTGTTATCACCCCGATAACACCGAATCCATAAATTGGACACCATGGTCCATTCAAAAACCCCGGATTAATAAAGCTACCATTATTTAGTGCGCGATAAATAACCTCAACAAACCAGCCAAGTACTGCATAGATAAAAAACATTAAAATAATATCCACAATTCCCATTATCACAATCCCCCATCTACCTAAGTGATTTTTATTTCCTTATTATACTCTTTCCCCTTTAAATATTATTAAAAGCATACTACATATGCTTCTTTCAAACAGCTTATACAACCCTTTTTAAGCAATCAAACAAAACCTCTTCGTTTAAAATTGATATAATGAGGTGTAGAAACAGCCAGGCCATGGGAGGATGATTTCGAACATGAAAAAAACTGAACATTTAATCAAAGATTTAAATAATGAGGTCATGGAAGGGTGGAAGAATACCAACTCCCTAAAATCTTTACAAAGTTTGCTCGTAACATCTTCTTTATCCCTTTACGAAGAATCTCCACCTTTTAACTTTAGCCAAACTACCGTCTACTCTTCTGCTGAAAAAAGAAGCAATGAGGAAGGTGTCCGAAGAGTTTTAGCTCGTTTAAAAAAAGAACTTGAGCCTTGGCAAACATCCCCTATCAGCATCATCTCACAACAAGAGACCGAGGCCTTAGAAGCCATCATTACATCCCACCTTGTAGAAATAGATCATGGACGCTATTTATTTGATGAACCGTTTCTTGAGTTTTTTTTAAACAAAGGATATTTAGATAGCGCACGAGATTTTTTCATGATGGCTCAAAAAAAAGATAGCAACCTAACTCTTGAGGAAGTTTTTCAGGCCATTCGAAACGTCTGGATTATGAATAGCCTCCAGCTCATTTGGAATCTTCCAGTGGAAATCACCCCCTCTGTTTATGCCTATAGCATGCTTTATCCCTACACTGATAATTTTTTGGATGATCCTGAGGTTTCACATTCCGACAAAAATCAATTCAACCAAAAACTCAGTGACTTAATCCAAGGAATTCCCCAAACCTCCAAAAACTTTCATCAAAAGCGAGTTTTTAAACTGATTTCTGATGTCGAAAATCAGTATCCTCGGTCTCATTTTCCTATGGTCTATGAGGGTTTAGGGTTAATCCAAGATGCTCAAATTCTTAGCTTACGCCAGAATCAATCAGGGTCTTTAGCCAAAGAGGAGCTCATAAAACTTAGTTTTTATAAAGGAGGGGCTTCTGTTTTAGGCGATGCCTGTCTCGTCAAGGGTTTTCTAACACCTCAGGAAATCACTTTTGCCTTTCATTACGGAACCTTTTTGCAACTGGTGGATGATCTGCAAGATATAAAGGAAGATCGAAGAGAGGGCCACCAAACGGTCTTTACCCTGACCGCTCCCAATCAAACTTTAGATAAAGATTTGGTTGCATTATTTTCATATATTAATACCGTTAGCAGCCCCCACCCATGGGACTCTTCCACCACTCAATACATGAAAAAAATTATTGGTTCTTGTTCCCTTTTAATGATTATGACAACTCTTGGTAAAGAACCCCAGTTAATATCCCCTTCGCTTTTCCAGAAAATAGAAGCCATATCCAAAGTCCACCTTGATTTTTACCCCTGGATTGAAAAAGAATTTCAATCCCTTACTTCAGATATTGATCTAGATCTCTCAATAAAAGATTATGGAAAAAAGCTAACATAAGCTTCTGTTTTTAGTAAAGTTTTTCTCTATAAAGACGAGGCTCCGGCAAGGAACCTCGTCTTTATGCTTTTAATATTCCTAGTTTTCTATTACTTGCCTTGTTCTTGGCTTGTTCTGGACTTGTCCTTCAGTCTTTTCCTTTGGTAATGCTCCTTTGAATCTGTACTTTTGGCTTCTTCTTGGTTTTCTTCTTGGTTTCCTTGACTTAACTATTCTTCTTTTTTATTTGTTAAAAAGTCTTGTCCAGTAACAATTTAGTTTAAAGATTATATAAATTAAATTGTTAGGGTTTAAATTCTTTACGCAAACTTCCATCCATCTCCATCAAGTAATATTTCATTCGATCATTGTCAAAATACACCATCTTATCTTCTAGAAAATGGACCAAGGAGTAATTGCCTGGACCTAAAACTAAAGTTTTATTATTGCCATTAAGGTCCATGCGAAACATGCCTTTCTCTTTATCTGTGCTATACCAATAAACCCATTCATCATAGACACCGTAGAGTAATCCCATCTCTCCTGATAGCTTTTGGTCTTCTCCCCCGTCAATGGTTATCCGCCTTAGCTGATGGTCTTGTTTTGTTTCATAATAAATCCAATGATCAAATACATTCATTCGCTCGATGGCTAAATCGGTCACAAGCTTCTTTTCTGTGCCGTCTAATTTCACCTTGTAAATCCCTTCCTCATCTTGGGAACTTGAACTTAAAGAAGGTTCGTAATAAAGCCAGTCTTCTTCCAACTGCAAGTTTCGAGCCGATTGATTCGTCAATTTTTCTAAACCACTACCATCTATTTTGAGACGGTAGATACGCTCTTCATCCGATGCATTAATAAAATACATCCACTGATCTTTTACTAAAAGTTCCGATGCAGTGACATCCAAAATTGTCTCATAACTTCTACCATCAACTCGCACCCGGGCCAAACTATCATAAAGACTTGAGTCTATAAAATAAAGCCAGTGTCCCACTAAGTTAAGGCCTGACCCTGGAACCTTCGCAACGGTATTATGAGAATTACCATTGCGCAGCATCTTACGTATCTCTCCTTGATAAGAATCAAGGGAAAAGTAAATCCAGTCGGCTGAGCGAACAAACCGGCTATTAATATTCGCATTATGGGATCCAATCCCTTGTGCAAATCCATCGCCTTTTAAATCTGATTTCACCAAATTGGGGCGATAAGCTTTTTCTAAACCGGTCCCATCTAAGCGAATTCGATAAGGTCGATTAAACTCACCAATATTAGCAAAATACAACCATCCACCAGCTATATGAATGCCCGAAGCCCTTTCTTTCATCAATAGTTTTGCTCCACTACCATCAAGGGCACTGGAATAAAGCATGCCATTCTCACTGATCACATAGTAGAGTGTGTCTTCAAAAATATTGATTCCACAAACGCTTTCTTTTACCAAGACTTTTTTATCCTGTCCATTTGATTTAATTCGATAAAGGGACTTTTCTTTTGATCCTGACTCAATATAGTATATCCAGTCTTTATGAGGAAGAATGGTTGTGCAACTTCCCGTTGCTAATAACTCATCCCTTGTACCATCTGCTCGAATCCTACGTAGCTCATTCCCTAGACTATCTGTCTGATCCATTCTAACGTAATAAAGCCATTCTCCATCCAAGTTCAGACTGTAACTGACAAAATCATTGAGTTTCACTAAATCACTGCCATCGGTTTTCATTCGATAAATCGAACTATTATCTTCATAATTGGAAAAATAGATATATTCCCCTCTTACGACAAAATTCGCACAGGAATTATAATCATTTAAAATAGGACTAATCTTTTCTACATTTGTCCCATCAATATTCATGCGAAAAATAGCTGACTCATCGTGAAGGATCCGCTTTTGATAATAGATCCAGTCTCCTACCACATTGATGCTGCTAACGGGTTTTTCATTATAGTTCATAAGGCCAGTATCATCGGTCCGCCTACGGCTTAAGAGACCACCTTTGCTACGATCCACAAAATAAACCCAGCCATCTTTTTCTGCAAAACAGCCGTGAGTGGAGTAGTTGTTATTCGTGTTTCCAACTTCACAATCACAAGAAAAGAAATCCTCATTTGGTTTTGTTTCCACCTCTAAAGTAGTCCCTAATTGTGAGTCCTTAGGAGATGATTCAATAAATGGTGATCCTTTGGTTTTGGTACAAGCAATCAGCTGTGCACTCATAATTAAAAGAACTAAAATTCTTCGAATTACCTGTCTCATGGTTTAATCTCCTTTCAACACTTTCTTCAGAAACTTAAGCCAACCCACTGGATTTGTTTTCAATCCAAAGTGAAAATTTAAAAAGGTTCAGTAATCATTCAGCAGAAAAAAACTAATGCAGTCAAATCATGTATCTATCTTGATTGTAAGTAAACATTTAGTTAATGTCAATTTACGCGAAATACTACAATTCTATTGTTAAATTATTAAATATATTTCAGTTTTGTCATCTTCTTTAATCCTCGATTGTCAATTTAAGCTAGAAATTATTTAACCCCGATACATTCTCAAGAAAAACTTCCAATGGAGTTTTATAGTTCAATGATTTCCTAGGGATTTTATTCCTTC